>NZ_WKZK01000083.1:0-7730 GCF_009680135.1 Eubacterium sp. BIOML-A2 | reverse complement strand
GGGGTCTGACCCCCTTGCACACTTTCATATATATGAGCCTTGTTTCCTTATTATGCCTGCCCTGCATTGGTAAACAATATGTTCAGCCCCTCCGAGATGGTATAACTGATCTGCTTTACCATTTCATCTACGTCTTTCGGGGTCATAAACATTCCGTTCAGATGAGGGGAAATCAATTCTTTTACCAGCTCATACTTCTCCGCGGCGCTGTAAGTGCGCAGCACATCTCCCACGCCCTTCAACATTTCAGAGGTCTCCAGCGCGTTGATCAGATTCTCCATCGTGTCATTCACGATAGTTGCCGCAGCAACAACCGTCGGAACACCAATACCAATTACAGGAACTCCCAGTGATTCCTTCGTCAGTCCATTGCGGTGGTTGCCCACCCCGGAGCCCGGATGGATCCCCGTATCCGCGATCTGCACGGTTCGGTTCAGCCTTCTGCTGTTTCTGGCCGCCAACGCGTCTATGGCTATTACCAGATCGGGGCTGGTCTCGTCCACGACTCCTTTGACAATCTCTACTGTCTCCATCCCGGTCTGCCCCATGACACCCGGTATTATGGCGCTAACCAGATTGGCATGTTCCATTCCCATAGCATATTTCCCGTATTCTTTCACGATATGCCTCGTCACACATAAGTTCTCCACGACATATGGTCCAAGCGCGTCCGGCGTCACCTGACGGTTTCCAAGCCCTACGATCAGAACGGATAAGTCTTCTTTGTCAAGCAGTCCCAGTTTCTCTATCAGTTCCTTAATGTAACCCGAAAGTTCTTCCGAGATCTCCCTGTGATACCCTTCATCCGGCACACCCAGATTCGGCGCCTCCACAGTAAGGTAAGTACCGACCGGCTTGCCCATGACCTTGGCGCCCTTTTCTGTCTCAATGCGTACCCGTGAAATACGTATTTCACGTTCCTCATCAAATTCCTCCTCGAGAACAACCCCCTGGACCTCCACGTTGTCTGATTCAAACCGTTCTTTCTCCTCAAGCGCAAGGTCAGTCCTAATACTATACTTTTCCACCATCTTCAAGTCCTCACTTTTCCATAACATCATTTGAATTTACAGGTAGTTTTTGCAATATTTTGAGAAATATGTATTGACAACCCTTGTTCCTTAGCATAAAATAAATGAGTATGTTCCGTTTAAACGTCCGTGTCCGATTTTAACGGAATTATGAATTCACTATTTGAAAATTTCACATATTTGGAGGTGTACAGATTGGCTAACATTAAATCTGCTAAAAAAAGAATTTTAGTTAACGAAACAAAAGCTGCAAGAAACAAATCAATCAAATCTAAAGTAAAGACATCCGTAAAGAAAGTTGAGACTGCAGTGGCACAGAAAGATGCAGCGGCTGCTAAGACAGCATTACAGGCTGCAATCGCTGAGATTTCTAAGGCAGGAAGCAAAGGTGTTTATCACAAAAACACAGTTGGAAGAAAAATTTCCCGCTTAACCAAAGCAGTTAACGACATTGCTTAATAGATAAAAGCAAGACATCCGCTCCCGTCAGGCGGGTGTTTTTTGTGATATAGGAAATCCCAAAGGAATTTCCTATATCACAAAAACCCTCCGGGGGATACGCATGTATTAATAAAGGAGGCGCCCATACAATCATGGGCGTCTCCTTTCTGCGTCAATATTTCACTCTCAAAAAGATTTTCGTTCAGATTTATTCAATATCGCTGTTCTCCGCCCCGGACAGGCTTCCAGCCGCCTTTAAAGCTTCGAATACCCAAAACTATTAATAATGCCTTCCAACTTTTGACCGGCCTTGCACATCGGGCATTCATAGGACCTATACACATGATAGTCCGGCAGATCAGAGCTGGTAAAGATGGTCTTTACTTCCAATCCCGCCACCTTTGAGATCGCACTGAATACCGCACAGATCCCGCAGACCGTGCCCCCATAATAAAGCACCGACTCTATCGCCTGATAGGCAAGCGCCCCGGTTGCCAGGGAATCCGTGAGAATCAGCACCTGCTTTGCCTCAATCATTCTCTGATTGTTATCCCGAAACAGGATCTGCCCTGAGGAATCAAATTCCGGCGTTACGACAGAGATATTATTGCCGCCGCTCAGGGATGCATGCACGCTGTCCGACAAAGCCTCCGCCATAAATGCGCCGATCACTTCGGTATTCTTGAGGCAGACAATCGTGTCTATCAAAGTATTCGTCATGTATTCTGCCGCCAGCGTCCTGGCCGTCTCCCGTGCATTGTTGTGACGGGTCTTTACCGTGGACATATCAATATATGTATTCACATGGGAATGTCTCGTCGCAAAATGGCCGCTCATTATTTTAATGCGGGCTTTGGGATTCTTCGTTGACCGAAGATTGGATAGTCTTTCATCCATACTGTCATCTCCTTTCTGATAAAATAGAAAACATCCGTGTTATTGTTGTTTTTATTTTACCACACCGGCCCAAAATATGCAGTATAATGGTTGTATTTCAGGTAATTTTCTGAAAATATTATCGCTATGCACGGCCTATGTGCCGCGCATGATAACAAAATAGCACATAACCGTTCGGCCAGTCCGAAACTGTTATAACTTCGTTTCCTTTTTCTTTAAGGAAGGCCACACGGTAATCAGCATTGTCACGAAACTGGCCGTTCCGCCAATGACATTGGACACTGGCTCCGCCCAAAATACTCCCGCTGTTCCCAGATTTCCTATCAGCGGCAACAGTAGGGTCAGCGGAATTACAATGATTACTTTCCTGAACAGGGAAAAGAAGACCGCCTGCTTTGCCCTGTTCAAAGCCACATAAGTGGACTGCCCTGCAAATTGCAGTGACATCATGAAGATTCCGCAGAAATAGATCCGCATAGCAGGTATACCGGCTCTGATCAGTTCCTCCTCTTTTGTAAAAAGCCGCAGGAAAAATGCAGGCTCGAAAAAGAGAACCGCCCACATCAAAAAAGTAAATACAATCCCGCACCAGGACATGAACTTGATAGCCGACTTCACTCTGTCATAACACTCTGCCCCATAATTATATCCGATCACAGGCTGAGCCCCGGAAGTAAGTCCCATGATGGGCATTGTAATAATCTCCCGGACGGAATTGATTACCGTCATAATTCCCACATACAGATCCCCGCCATAGCGATGCAGCGTAGCATTGCATACGATCTGTACGGCCCCGTTCGTCACAGACATCACAAATCCCGATGTTCCCAGCGCCGTAATCTCCTTTACCAGTTTTTTATCCAGACGCATGGAGTCACGGTTCAGCTTCAAAATTGTTTTTTTACCCGTCAGAAAACGCATCACCCAAAAGGCAGAAAGCCCCTGGGATATCACAGTTGCAATGGCGGCTCCCCGGACACCCATCTGGAATACAAAGATCAGAATAGGATCCAGGATAATATTCGTGATTGCACCCAGAGTGACTGTCAGCATCCCGATCTTACCAAACCCCTGTGCATTGATGAAATTGTTCATCCCCAGGCTGATCATCACAAACAATGTTCCGCACAAATAAATGGTAATATAAGCATCTGCATAGGGAAATGTAACTTCACTTGCACCAAACAGATACAACAAAGGCTTTTTAAACAGCAGGCACCCAGCCATTAAAACCACTCCCGAAAGCAGGAGCATGGAAAAAGAATTGCCCATTACTTTTCTGGCCTTCTCCTCCTCATGGCCGCCCCGCGCAATCGAGCACAGCGGCGCCCCGCCCATTCCAAACAGATTGGCAAAAGCCATAATAATTGTGATCACTGGCAGCGCCAGGCCGATTCCCGTGAGCGCCTCCGCCGAGGTATGCGGGATATGGCCAATGTAGATTCTGTCCACAATACTGTACAGCACATTAATCAGCTGGGCCAGCGTCATGGGCAGTGCCAGGCCCATAATATTACGCGCAATACTGCCCTGGCTGAAATCATTCTTATCAGTCAAAAAAATCTCTCCTCGCCAAATTACAGTAACGGAAAACCCCGGCACGTCTTTTGCTGGGGTTAGATAGCGATACTTTTTACATCTACCATGTTGCGGCGGTCATGGTTGACAACTTGCGTCGGCTCCTGCTCGGTATCAACCTGTCCGACAAAGCTATAATGGATTTCGATTTTCCGGGTGTTGGTTTCCCGGTCTAATTCATGTATCAAAATACGGTCGATAAACTCATGGACGTTTTCATAGGTCAATTCCTGTATGTCGCTGTATTTCCCGACAATCTGAATAAACCTTGATATATCCCTTTTTCGCTCGGTAACGGTTGCGATCTGCTGTTGTAACTCGTCTATCCTTGCGGCAAGGGATTTCTTTTCGTCCTCATAGCCGGAAGTTAGAAACACAAACCGTTCATCTGTCAGTCTGCCTAATGCGTTGTCCTCATACAGCTTGCGGAAAAGCGTGTCAAGTTCGGTCATACGCGCCTGTGCTTTGAAAAGTTCCTTTTGCTGCTGCGCTAATGCCTTTCTCGCTTCCATGTCGCCGTACTCGGTAGCTTTACAGATAAAGTCCTGTTCGTGTTCCTTAACATACCGCAAAACCCGCCGCATATCTTCCAGCACTAAATCAAGAAGTACGTTTTTGCGGATATAATGAGAGGTACACTCGCTGCCTGTCCTTGCCCTGTTGCGCCATGCGCCGCAAGAATAGGAAAACTTGCGCGGCTCGATATTTACGCCCTGTTGGTAATACATCTTATGTCTGCAACCAGCGCAAAACAGCAAGCCGGAAAAAATATCAATCTCCGCTGCTTTTGTCGGGCGGTGGCGGGTAGCAATCCGCTTTTGCGCAAGTTCAAAGGTTTCCTCGTCAACAAGCGGCTCATGGGTGTTTGGGAAGAAATAGCGTTGTTCTTCTTCGTTCTTCCGGGTCTTTTTCGACTTGTAGGATACCTTGTGAGTTTTCGCGGTTATGGTATGCCCTAAATATTCCTGCCTTGCTAATATGTCATAGAGCGTTTTGTCCGGCCAAGTATAGGGGGCGATCATTGCCCGCTGATACCGCGCCTGTCCTGTACGCTGATAGCGCAACGCTCCAATCGTCAAGACTTTGTTTTCCGCAAGCCATTTTTGGATTTCGCACATACGCACGCCGCTAACAAACATAGCGAAAACCTGTTTGACAATCGGCGCGGTTTCCGGGTCGGGTATAAGGTGGTGGCGGTTGTTCGGGTCTGGGATATAGCCGTATGGATATTCCCCGTTGACGCGCTCGCCTTTTTGCGCCTGTGCCTGTTTAACTGCGCGGATTTTCTTGCTTGTGTCGCGGGCGTAAAACTCGTTAAACCAGTTCCGCAAGGGGGTAAACTCGTTATCCTCCCGCGCTGTGTCAACTCCGTCGTTGATCGCGATATAGCGTACTCCGTTTTCGGGAAATACAATCTCTATGAGTTCGCCCGTTTTCAGATAGTTTCTGCCAAGACGGGAAAGGTCTTTGGTAATGACCGTCGCCACTCGTCCGGCTTCCACTTCCTGCAACATCGCTTGCAGCCCCTCGCGCTCAAAACTCACGCCGGAAAATCCGTCGTCCACAAAAAACTTTGTGTTCAAAAAATGGTGTTCGTCCGCATAGCGTTGAAGTATCATTTTTTGGTGCTGTATGCTTCCGCTTTCTCCGGCTTGCATATCCTCTTGACTTAAACGGCAGTAAAGGGCGGTGATTTTATTCGACTGTAACATTAGTCCTCCTTTCCGACAGCCGAATAAACAGGTATAATGTGTTGCTATCATTATACCATATCCCGCCGCCTAATGCACTACTCGGACGCTAAAAATCCCGGATTTCCGGGCTTTTTCTGCAAATCCTTTACAATGAGTTTCTCAATCTTTTTATGGATTGTATCGGTTGCCTTTTCACTCGGCAACGCTTGAACAAGATAGGTGATTTTCCCTATTTTGCGTTCGGTTGTAATTGTCTGTTTTTTATCCATTAGAAAAACCTCCTTTTCCTGTATGGATAAACTATATTCGTCAAAAGGCAAAAACGGGCGGTTGTTAGCTGCAACCTCACGGGAGTTTCACCCCGGCCCATGCTTATGGGTGCGCCGCGCAATACTTTGAGGGTGTTCAACGCGGGAGTATCATTGTGCCGCCTTGTATGTCGTCGCCCACAAGCTGCTAAACCTGTTTTACGGCGCGGTAGTTCTCGCTCGGCTTTTCCCCTATGGGGAAAAGCTGTCATGGCGTACCCGCCGACTGGCTCGGTACAGACGGAATGTACCCGTTTGCCTGTTATGCTGCGCACCAAAGGCCGCTTTCTTTGTCAAAGAACAATAGGCTTTGTCGGCCTGCAAAAGCACATCAACAGCGGATATGCTTTTGCGGAACGACAAATAGCCCATAACGGGAAGCGTGGAAAGGGGACACGCTCCCCGCATGGGCTAAAAGATTATCCTACATGAAAAGCAAGGGTGCGGGTAATAAGGCGCACTTGCAGCCTGTTACGCATTTCCTCGTCCACATAGGAATAGGTATTGCCCGCGTCGTCTTTCAGCGTGCGGGTACAAAGTTTCGCTATGTAACCCTCGTAGTGCTTCAAGATCGCGCACATGGCGGTTGTGTCGCCGTTTGCCGCTGCGGAAATGACAGGGAACGGCAACAGATTTTCAGACTTCCTAACGGTATTCATCATCTGCTTTTCCCTCCAAATACTGTTTGATTTTCGCAAGCGCGGATTTCCTGTGCCGGAAAACCGTCGTGCGTACAACATTCAGCAGTTCGCCAATTTCCGCGTCGCTCATATCCAAGAAGTAGGACAAAAGGATAATGTCGCGTTTCCTTTCGGGCAAAGCGTTAAGGGCTTCGGCAAGCAGTTCATTTTTGACGAGTACATCAAAGCCGGACACTTGAAAACGGAAATAATCGCTTTCGTATTCGTCCGTTGTGAAAAGCTGCGCGAGTTCGCTTTCGCTCAAATCCGAAAAAGTAACTTCGCGTGCTGCGCGTTTCGCAAGAGTGCGGCGGTGGCTTTTCGCTTCGCCGACCAAAGTTTTCTTTGCTAATGCGTCGTACTGATGTTGTATTCTTTCCTTGTCGGAAGAAGATAGCTCCATAGAGTTCACCTCCTTCCCGCGTGGAGTAGAGGACGGGAGTTAAGGGCTTGTCCTCTCTGCCCCTTTCGCTCCGTACCCGTTCGGGAGATGGCTCTTGAGTGCGCTTTTCAGAAAAAAGTTGAAAAAAGCAAAATGCGCCCGTCCGCAAGACGCGGACGGGCGCAAAGGAAATGTAAGCAGTAGCTAAATGTATTGACAGTTCACATTCATAGCCGGAATATCCCGCTTGCGGAGCATAGCTTTTTTTGACCGCAAAGCATTAGGCGGGTTACAGTAAATAAAAATGGACACGGCGATACCTCCCCGATACCGCCGTATCCTTAAAAAAGGGCGACTTTAATACACTACCCGCAATCCATTCTATAATAGGGAACAGCGGCTTTTGCGCAATATTAAATAAAAAAGCCGATAACACATAGGTTTTTTGACCTAATGCGTTATCGGCTCTGCGTCTATGCGTCTGGCACTTTTAATCATTTTTTTTTGAATTTATTATATGTGTTAGCTAACTGTCCACAAGCCGCGTTAATCTCTCTGCCATGAGAAACTCTCATAGTAACTTCAAGTCCTGCTTGCTCTAATTGATGTTTGAATGCAACTATTTCCCGTTTCTGTGGTGCTGATTGCGTAAATTTACCTTCGGAAATAATGGTGTAGAGTTCACCCATGATGTACTGATAAAGTATCAGACAATGACT
>NZ_WKZK01000082.1:0-20531 GCF_009680135.1 Eubacterium sp. BIOML-A2 | reverse complement strand
AAAGCTCTCTTTTCGTAGCCTTTCACCCTTCATTATCATAGAAGAATCTTATTTACAGACTTTTCTTCACAGTCTCGCAGAAAAAAGCAATCATCGTGCGTACAGAGGCCCGCAGCCTCCTAAAAAACAAGAAGCTATTATTAGACCTGTTCATCCTGAATTTCCTAAAACTAAGCGCATGGTATCTCATCCCCGTCACCATCTTCCACCTGCTCAATTCCTCAGAACTCTCACTATACATGGCCACGGCCGCAATGATGACCGCCCTGTCAGGAGTCATCCCCGCCCCCGGAGGAGTAGGAGCCGCAGAATTTCTCTTCGTCCTCCTGTTCACCCCGCTAATAGGAAAAACACAATCCGCATCCGCAATGCTGATCTACCGCTTCGCAACGTATATACTGCCTTTTATTTTAGGAGCTATCGTAGCAGCAACAACCCACAGCAAAAAAAATCCTGCATAGCCAGTCCCAATCCGCCTTCCCCGTATGCTAAAAAGCCCCGTACAGGGGCTACTCCCAACCGGATGCACTCAGCTGAGTGGGAGACAGGCAGGGGAATATTTGGGACTGTCTATACCTTTTCGAACTCCATCGAGAGCGCTGTTAGAATCCGTTAGAGAAAAAAAGGGAGCATGAAGGCAATTCCTTCATGCTCCCTTTTTTTCTTTAACGGATTCTCCGCAAACGGACAGGAGTTGAAAAGCATAGACAGTCCCAAATGTGTTACTATGCACGGTCTATGGGCCGTACATAGTAACGGCATCTGGCTCATTTAAAGTCGCCTGTGGCGAGGAGCCAGATGCCCGCCCCCATCGCTTTGCTGGCCCGGATGCAGTGCAGCAAGGTGCACGGCCCCGTGAATATTACCCAAATGTTCCCCTGCCTATCTCTCACTCAGCGCCCACGTCCCGCCGCTTAAAAAGTCTTAGGCTGTGTTAAGATTGATTTTACGTGTTCTACTTCCTGCTGTGATGCTTTCTGAGCCGGTACATAGTAACTTTTTTCTCTTGCTACCTGATAGAGTTTCTCCTGAGACATCTCACATTCGTTGCGGATCTGTTTCAGGCATTGTTTTAATTCCTTGTTTTCAGTCTGTGGAATCATGTCGCCAAACATTTTCAGTTCTCCGTTTACTCCGACTAAGGCATCGGATACCATTGTTTTTTCATTCATATTCGTCACCTCTTATAAGAATTTCATCAGTTCCTGTTTGTTTTTCATTGCAGAATCAGCTGCATCCTGGAAAAGTTTTTTAACCTCAGGGTCTTCAGCCTGTGATGCATAATCAGTCATTTTGCAGTGTGTTGTGTCATAGCCGCCAATCAGGTGACGTAAGTTTTGCAGATCTAATACAGAAATTTCGGACATAATCTGACCTCCTTTGAGAAATAATATTTTCGAAGATTATTATGTCCGCGGCATGAAAAATTATACTTGGCCGGTTATTACGGTATATATTGACAATAAAGCTGCTGTAAAAAAATTTCCAATAAACAGCATTAAAAAAACAAAGTCTTTTTAGAGATAGACTAAAATATGACATAAATGGTATTATTTTTCCAGGGACTGCTGTTCTATCGGTGCCGGAGGCCTGAGTCTTGCATGCAGAATAAATTCTGAAAACAGTTCGCGCATTTCAGGAGACGTGCGGTACATACACTCCGGATGCCATTGCACGCCAATTGCAAATGGATGCGTAGGCATTTCGATGGCTTCAATGGTTTTGTCCGATGCATGTGCACATGCGGTCAAATTTTTGCCCAGCATGCCAACTGTCTGATGGTGGAAACTGTTGACATCCAGGCGGGAGCCGATGTATTTCCTGAGCTGTGTCCCTTTTTCAACCTGGATTTTGTGGCTGACTTCTGCGCGCGAGTAGGACTGCTGCATATGGTTGAGCGGACGGCCGGGCTGCAGGGAGATATCCTGATAGATCGTACCGCCGCAGGCAACATTGTATACCTGCATCCCCCGGCAGATAGAAAAGACAGGTTTCTTTGTGGTCAGAACAGCCTTCATGAGCCGGATCTGAAATAGATCCAGCGTAATATCGGTTTTTCCGATCCCATTTTTGGGCTCTTCTCCAAATAAAAGAGGCGTAATATCATTTCCCCCGCAAAAGAGAAATCCATCGCAGAAGGCAATATATTCCTGGATTGCGTGGTCAGACCTGATCAGAGGCAGGATAAAGGGCAGCCCGCCGGAGTATCTGACAGACTGAATATAAGTATTAGTCACGAACTGCCTGTCGTCCATGAGGCCGCAGACAACGATTCCGATTTTCGGTTTCATAAGCACTCCTTTTTCAACATAGGATAATTCAGACAGGATTACGCCCGCCAAAAGTAGTGGTTATAGAGTATGTAAAAAAGTGGTAAAATATACCTTGCCGTGCAGTTTTACTGCAAGTCCGCCCGCAGGGCATGAGTTACGGTGTGCCCTTGGGTATACTTTGCCGTGCAGTTTTACTGCACGTCCGCCCGCAGGGCATGAATTACGGTGTGCCCTTGGGTATACCTTGTCGTGAGTATGTGAAAATATTTTAAGTGTGAAGGGAATGGTGAATGATGGGATTAATAGATATGCATTGTGATACGATCAGCAGGCTGATGGATGCCCCCAAAGGAGAGTGCCTGGCTGTGAATCAATTTAGTATTGACGTGGGAGGGATGGAAAGTGCGGGGACACTAGCCCAGTTTTTTGCATGCTTTGTAAATGCAGTATCCTTTGAAAATAAGAATGTACATACAAGAGGGACGGAGCCGATTTCATCGGAAGCATGGGAGCGCGCATATTTGGCGGTACTGGCCATGGCAGACAGGTTAGAGCAGGAGCAGAATGAGAAAATACGGGTTGCACATTCTGCAGAGGAAATAACAACAAATTCCATGAATGGAGTGATATCTGCCGTAAAAACGGTCGAAGAAGGCGGAGTTATTAAAGGCAGTCTATCGAGGATTGATGAGCTTTACAATAAGGGTGTCCGGCTGATTACGCTGACGTGGAACCATCCGAACTGCCTCGGGTATCCGAATTCCCGTGACAAAAGTATAATGGAGAAGGGGCTTACAGAGTTTGGATGTCTTACTGTGGAACGGATGAACGAACTTGGAATGCTTGTAGATGTGTCTCATCTATCAGACGGTGGATTCTGGGACTGTATAAGAATCAGCAAAACACCGGTCTGTGCCTCCCATTCCAATGCCAGAGCTCTCTGCGGCCATCCCAGGAATCTTTCGGATCATATGATCCGCGCGCTTGCGGAAAACGGCGGTGTGGCAGGGCTGAACTTTTATCCGGCGTTTTTGACCGGAAGAGATGAGGCCGTATTAGATGATATTGCCCGCCATGCAGTGTATATGATACGCTGCGGCGGTGAAGACGTGGTTGCTATAGGAACGGATTTTGACGGTTTTGAAAATAAGGCACGTGACGGGTGGATCGGGCATGTGTGCGAGATGGGCCTGGTGTGGGATGCCATGAAAAAGAGAGGCATTACTGAGCGTCAGCTGGATAAAATCATGTCCAGGAATGCGCTTAGGGTGATACGGGATGCCTTGTAAAATTATACACAAGGGATCCCCCGAAATACAAACACCGGGGAAATGGTTATTCCAGCAGATACCCTTTCGCATAATGACTGTCTGTGATATGGGTATAACCGGAATAAGATGGATTTTGTTTCAGCAGATTCTGGAGCAGTTCCTCTTGGTTTTCCAGGATATCCATGATGTAAACAATCACGGGTTTATCCTGATAAACCGTCGTATCCGTATAAACATCTAAGTTTTCAGAAGATAAAAATGTTAGCGAATTATAGTTTATAGCTTCATAATAAAGGGTATGGTTCCAGAAATTCACCCCGTCATTGACAATAATACAATCCAGCCCGGCATATTTTTTTGCAGTCTCAACAGACAGCTCTGTTTGTTTTTCAAAATAAGTCCAGTCGCATCCCCAATAGCTGAGGAATATACACCCCATGGTCAAAAGAACCGAAATGGTAAAGCGGAGGTTCTTATCTCTGAAGAATGTACGGACTGTAAAATCAATCAATCCGCTTATTAATAGTATTAAGACAGGATATATTGGAGAGATATATCTATCATAATGGTAAACGGCAATCTTAGAAACCAGTAGAAAATAGCAGACCGCAGGAAACAAAAGCATACCCCAAAGGCATCTGTTTTTGATAGCTGCCCTCTTATTTATATGTAACCGGCAGACGAGCGCGGCAGCAAAAAGAAAGAGGATAATATAGAGTATATTCCCGGTCAGATTGTTGTTTATAATTTGTAAGAAGTCTCTGAGGCTGTCAATATAACCGAAGGAAGACGCCAGATTATCCAGTGATTCTTTCCCCCGGTAACCGGTGAAGATATGTGTGATCATAGCCGGGAAGATGAAAACTGCGGCAGCCGTAGCAGCCAGAGTCTCCGCAAGATAAAGCAATGCGGATTTCCAGTGTCTTCGAACGAGAAGCGAAATGCCAAAATACATTCCCTGCAAAAAAAGGAAGATAAAAAAGTAATAATGTGTCAGCATGCCGGAGAGTATGGCCAGGGGATAATAAATAAAAAAACGTAATGGCTGATCTTCATAATACTTCACATGAAGCCAGGTCAAAAGCGTAGTATAAAACATTAGCATCGTATACATACGCAGAAAAGTATTGATTTGCAGTAGGCCGCCTGCCAATGCACAGAATAATGCGGCAGTCATAGCCGAAGTGCGCTGCATGGCCAAGCGTTTCATCGTAAGGTAAGTCAGGAATATAATGCCGCTGAAAAAGGCAATATTGATGACACCCGCAAACCATATGCTGAATTTTGCCGGAAAAAAGCTGCATACAGTATGAAGGATTACGTAATAAAGTGGGGGGTGTACATCGGCGCTCTGTTTTTCCCATACATTCCCGTATGAAAAAACATTGCCCGGCTGTACAGCCATATAGTCCAGAAATGGCTGTGCAGGGTCATCGTAGGTCTTCCCTAAATCTATATGCATAAAGATGTCATCTCCGGAATAATTACTGAGCCCATAGCTGTAATACTCATCTACATGCATGCCCTTTTTTAATGAAACTGCAAAGACTGTGGCACAAATTCCGGCAAGCATGATGAGGCTCATGATAAAAAATGTTGTTCGTTTGTTTTTAGGCACAGTAGTCATTTTTTAAAACTCCTTCTATTACTTTTATCATTATGGGAAGATTATAAAGGAGCAGTAAAAAAAATGCAACACGCCTGGTAATTTTGTCGAGGAGAGATTGCCTGAAAGAATAGTAAATGTTATAATTAAAAATCAGTAGGCCGGGTTTACGGAATATGATAAGACTTGAAAATGGAGACAAAAATTTATGAAAAAAGTATTTATCCATGCCTATGCGGCGGGGAACCTGGGAGACGATCTCTTGATCCGGATATTGTGTGAGCGTTATCCGAGAGTTCAATTTAGAATATTTGCGGATCACACTTACAAAGAGCGTTTTAAAGATATCTGCAATTTGTCGGTATACTCACCAGAAGACCGGTATGTTCGTGTAATGGACCGCATTGCCGGCGGAGTCAAGCATACTGACAGGGGATTTTGGAAGTGGATGCTGAAAATATCTTATGCGACGATCCATATCGGGGGATCTGTTTTTGTACAGCATCAGGATGATTTTGCAGACGCATACCGTCTGGATGCAGAGCTTTGTGCCAGGAGCAAAAGAATCTTTGTAGTTGGAGCAAATTTTGGCCCTTATGAAGATGAACGGTATCTGGAAAGTTACAGAGAACTGTTTATAAAGTATAAAGGAATCAGCTTCAGGGACAGATATTCCGCCGGCCTGTTCCCTGAACTTCCGCAGGTTAGATATGCACCTGATGTTGTTTTTAACTATCATGCTGCAGCTGTGCAAAAGCAGAAGCATCAGGTTCTTTTTTCTGTTATTGATATGAAGAACCGGCATGGAAAATGGGGGATCAGCCAGTACGATATGGCTTATAAAAGATTTATTGCCAGACTTGCAGACGGATACTTAGAAAGAGGGTATGAAGTTAAGTTCATATCATTCTGCAGATTTCAGGGAGATGAAGAGGCCATAAAGGAAATTCGGGAGTTAATGGGAAATCCTGATAAAGACCGGGTTACGGAATGCTGTTATGATCAGAATCTCCAGGAATGCATAGGGTGTTTTTCGGAATCTGAAATTGTAATTGGGACGAGATTTCACAGTATTATACTGGGATGGCTTATGGGAAAAAAGGTTCTTCCAATTATTTATGATCTGAAAACAAAGTATACTCTGGAGGATAATGACTACCCGTTTTATCTGCAGCTAGACAACCTGAATTCGGATGTAGAGGAGCTGATAGGGAAAGTGGACAAGCTGAAACCTCCTGAGAAGGAGAATCTAATTGCAGAGGCAGCCGGACAGTTTGGGGCACTGGACCACATTTTAAGGGGATGAAACAGGAAGTAAATATACAAAAGTTATATGGAGAGAACGGAATGGGAAATGAGTTAGTTAGTGTACTGATGGTTAACTATAACCATGAGGATACGATAGGGGAAACAATTGAGAGTGTTTTGAGACAGGACTATCAGAACATGCAGTTCATTATTGTGGATGACGGTTCCACAGACAGTTCCTGCAAAGTGATTAAGAGCTACAAGGATGAGCGGATTGAGTTATACAAGCTGGAGAAAAACCGGCATATCTGTTACGCTACGAACTATGGGTTTCAAAAAGTAAAGGGAGAATTTCTTGCGAGGATAGACAGCGATGATATCTGGTATCCGGATAAGCTGGAACGGCAGATGGATTTTCTTCGCTCCAATCCGGACAGGGACATCTGTTTTTCATGGATTGATTTAATTGATGAAACGGGACGAAATATTAATGAAGAGTGCAGGGAAATGGTGGAATTGTTTGAAACAAGTTTCAGGGGGCAGAGCGACTGTCTCCACACCTTTTATTTTCTGGGGAACTGCCTGTCACATCCTTCTGTGCTTATGCGGACTGGGATTATGAGGGAAACAGGAGATTTCGACCTGGGATATATGCAGTCTCATGATTTTGATTATTGGGTTCGTATTGCTAAAAAGCATCCGCTTTATGTGATGCCCGAGAGGCTCCTTGCCATGCGCAGGTTTATGGGGGAAGGAAAGGAGAATATAAATAACAGTAATCAATCGGACATCAGCAATACAAGATTTTTTAACGAATATATGGATATCCGTGCCCATTTCTTTGATGGGATGGACGATGGGCTGTTTTGCGATACATTCCGCAATGACTTTGTTTGCCCGGATTCAGAGACAGATCTGGAACTGGAGTGTGAAAAGGCTTTTCTGCTCTGTCGTCCTATACTTTCAGAACAGGCTGTTCCGGCAGCAGGAATAAGACGTTTCCATGAATTATTACGGAATCAGGATGCAGTGCGGCTGCTTGAAGAGAAATATCAGTTTACGGTCAAAGATTTTTATCAAATGACGGGCGGTCATCTTTTCTGTGATAGAATGTGGAATGAGAGACTGCACCGTAAATCAGAAGAGTGTTCCCGGATTCAGGCAGAAAATGACAGACTGCGGGCTGAGATCAAGCGGCAGAGAAAAGAGATCAAAGACTATGCGGAATCAACAAGCTGGAAGGTAACTGCTCCTCTGCGCGCAGCAGGGAAAATGTTGCATAAATAATGTAATAATTAGTAGGAGGGAAATTGTGTGCCAGGCTTGACCGTTTATTGGAAAATGTGTAAGATATATAAGGAATAGGAGGAGATGGAATGAAGCTTACTAAAAAAACTACTGCTTTGTTGCTTACACTGGTTATGACAACCTCTCTGTTCGGGGGAACTGCGCTGGCTCAGGATGATATAACGGGCCATGAATATGCAGTTGGCCAGGCTGTGGTGACGGAAGGCACCCAGGAGCCTGATGATGTCCGGGGCAACGAAGCAGCAGAGAAAATTGAACCGGGCCAGCCCACAGGTGAAACTGATGAACTGTCTGATAAAGACAGCCAGACAGCAGAAGGACAGCCCGGAAAAGAGGAGGATGCCATAACAGGCATTTCCGAAACTGATGAGATAAAAGAGGACACTGAAGAAGCAGATCTTCGGGAGGAAGAGGAGACTGAAGAAGCAGATCTCCAGGATGGGGAGGAAGAGGACACTGAGGCCCAGGCAGAGGCAGAACCATATATCAGTACATACAGCATTGGGGCAGAAGTGTTCAGTGATGTCAGAAAAAGTGACTGGTTCTATTCTTATGTGTCCTATGTATTGAATAAAGGTATTATGACCGGAATGGGAGATAATATGTTCTCGCCGTCCTCTGAACTGAGCAGAGCACAGTTTGCGACTGTACTGTATCGGATTGATGGAAGGGAGGATGTTTCCTATTCCGGTCGTTTTCCGGATGTACCGGATGGAACTTTTTTCACGAAAGCAGTTTTATGGGCAAGCAGGGATGAGGTGGCAGTCATCAGTGGCTATGAGGACGGAAGATTTGGTTCTTCTGATATGATCACAAGAGAGCAGCTGGTTACGATGATGTACCGGTATGCACAGTATAAGGGCTGTCAGCTGGAAAAAGGAAAATCCCTGAATTCCTTCCCGGATGCGGCTAAGGTCAGCAGTTTTGCAAAAGAGAGCATGCAGTGGGCTGTGGGCAGCGGTATAATCAAGGGAGACCAGGGCAGCCTTAATCCGCAGGGAAACACGAGCAGGGCGGTTTGTGCAACGATTATCCAGAGATTCTGCGAGACGTTTCTGCCGGGGCAGCTTCCGGACATTGAAATCAGTGCAGGCGTCGGGAAAGTAACTGTCAGCAATTCCAGTAAAAAGGACGGGACATTTAAGGTTACAGTATCGGATGTGACAGCATCTCAGGCCATCCGCAGAGTGCAGGTTCCGGCATGGTGTTCCGATGACCAGAGTGATTTATACTGGTATACTGCAACACGGCAGTCAAACGGAACTTATGCTTTTACAGGGGATGTAAAGAACCATGGCTATCATGTTGGTACCTATAAATTACTTGTATATGTCGAGCTGGAGATGGGAATCCGTCTGAAGGCAGGGGAACAGAGCGCTAAAATCGAAGGCTCAGCGGCTAAGATGCGCGTGGACAGACATGTAGAGAATGTTTACAGCGAGGTCGGAAAGGATCTGAATGCCTGCTACTGGTGGGTCGTGAATAATGTAAGTTATTATACGCTGCCGATTCCGCTGGATCCGCCGGAGGGTTTTACAAGGACCCAATGGTACTCTATCTGGGCTTTTGAACAACACCGAGGAAATTGCTACTGTTATGCAGCCGCCTTTTATTTCCTGGCTAAAGGGCTGGGTTATGACGCTGAATTCGTAGAGGGGCAGGTCGGTATGGCATCCGGAGGTTATGGGCCTCATGGCTGGGTCGTGATCAATATAGATGGCGCATCTTACATATGCGATCCGGAAGCTCAGGCAGAGATTGGCATATATAATTTCTATATGCAGCCAATCAACAGCCCGGTATTGCAGTATCGGTGGTAGAAAGGAATTAAACATCTATGGTGTTCAGCTCAATGGTTTTTATGTGTGTATTTCTGCCGGTAGTTCTAGTGCTGTACTATTTGCTGCCGACTCTGCGTTTAAAGAATTTTTTGTTAATCATTGCTAGTCTGCTGTTCTATGCTTACGGGGAACCGGTCTATGTACTGCTGATGATTTTCAGTATTATCATCAATTATCTGTTTGGCAGGACGATGGCAGCAGCAAACAGAAGTTTAAAAAAAGGGATGCTGGCATTATCGGTCTGTGTAAATCTGGGATTTCTGGTGGTTTTTAAATATGCGGATATGATGATAGGTACGGTCAACCGGCAGTGTGGTATGGCGATACCGGAAGTCCGCCTGGCGCTGCCTATCGGTATTTCATTTTTTACCTTCCAGGCAATGTCGTATGTAATTGACGCTTACCGGCAGGATGTTAAGGTACAGAAAAATCTGTGGAATATGATTCTATACATCTCATTTTTTCCACAGCTTATCGCTGGGCCTATCGTTAAATACCATGATATAGAAAAGCAGATTACGGACAGGTATGCCGATCTGAAAGAGATTGCAGAAGGAATGCGCCGCTTTATCATAGGATTAGCCAAAAAGGTTCTGATCTCAAATACTGTGGCAGTGGCTGCAGACGCTCTGTTTGGGACTCCGATAGGGGAAATTAATATTTTCTCCGCCTGGATTGCCGCTATTGCCTATATGCTCCAGATTTATTATGATTTCAGCGGCTACAGCGATATGGCAATCGGGCTTGGGCATATGTTTGGATTTCATTTCCTGGAGAATTTCCGGCATCCGTATGTGTCTGGGAGCGTACAGGAGTTTTGGCGGAGATGGCATATATCTCTGTCTACCTGGTTCAAAGAATATCTGTATTTTCCTTTGGGAGGGAATCGGAAAGGAAAACTGCGGACCTGCCTTAATAAGATTATTGTTTTTTTTGCCACGGGCCTGTGGCATGGTGCGAACTGGACCTTCGTGCTATGGGGGCTTTGGCATGGGGCATTTCTTCTTCTGGAAGAGATTCTTCCTATTAAAAAACTACCGAAAGTATTCCGCCATCTGTACACTCTTTTAGTTGTCTGTATGGGATTTGTCATGTTCCGGGCGGATACCATTACCCAGGGAATTCAAATGATCGGGAAAATGTTTACGGGCTGGGACTTTAGTGCCGGGATGATAAACGTGGCGGTCAGCCAGATGAATCCGCTGTTTGACTTGACAGTTGTTCTGGGAGTGGTTGGAAGTATACCGCTTTTGGATAAGTTCAGGATGCTGTCGGAAAAAGCAGGCGGCAAGGGCAGGGCAGCAACTGCCGCAAGCTATGCGGGAAGTTTTATCTTGCTGCTGCTTTGTATGCTGAGCCTTTCCAGCGGCACATATAATCCTTTTATTTATTTTAGATTTTAGGAGAATACAGAAGATGAAAAATAAGAGATATCTGATATTTATCATACTGGTCTGGATTGTCCTTATAGTTCCCTTTGCCGGGATGACATTTTGGCCGACAAATACTACCTCTGAGAATACGGTTCTGGCAGAATGGCCGGCGATAAAAAATGAAGATGGATGGAATAAGGACTATTTATCTGAAATGGGCGAATATTTTGAGGATCACTTTGCTTTCAGGCAGTATTTTGTTACTGCAAATGCAGTAATACGAAGCAGAACGGTTAAGAGCCAGGCGACGGAGCAGGTGGTTCTTGGGACGGATGGATGGCTGTATTACAGTGGCACACTGGACGACTATCAAGGCAGAAATCTGCTGTCGGATAGGGAATTGTTTAATATTGTCCACAATCTGTCACTGATCCAGGAATATGTGGAGGGACAGGGCAGTACATTCCGCCTGACCATAGCGCCCAATAAAAACAGCCTCTACAGTGGAAACATGCCTTATTATTATCGGAAAGGGGGGACGAATAATATTGCCATGCTCAGCTCCAGGCTTCTGGCTGCAGGAATTCAGTATACAAATTTATTTGATGCTTTTAGATCCCGGGATGAGGTATTGTATTTTGAAAGAGACTCCCACTGGAACAACCGGGGCGCGGTACTGGCATATAACACGCTGATGGATTCTATAGGGCGGGAACACGAGACCTATCTGAACGTCCCTTATGAGATCCAAAAGGTGCATACGGGGGATATCGATGAAATGCTGTATCCGCTGGCTGCCGAACCGGAAGAAGAATATTTCTATGACAAACAGCAAAGTTTCAGTTATGTGAATGACGTGACCGATAATATGGACGAATGGATAGAAACGGTGAACCCTGATAAACAGGGAAGCATACTTATGTTTCGGGATTCCTTTGGAGAGAGTCTTCTTCCTTTTGTAGCAGATGAGATGGGAAAGGGGTATTTTTCAAGACTGGTTCCCTATAATCTGACACAGATAGAAGATCTGCATCCGGATTATGTCGTGATTGAAAAGGTTGAACGTAATATCAAAGACTTTATCGAGGATGTTCCAATTATGGAAACGTCCCAGGCAGAAGCAATATTTGCCCCGGAAGCTGTGACGGACTCCACAATAGAGACTTCAAAAGAAGGTTCGTATCTGCTGATAAAGGGTAGCATAGATGAAAAGTATATATCCGGGGACACAGAAATTACAGTATCTGTAAGAAATAATCAGACAATGGAATCCAGAACATATAAAACATTTTATACAAAGACAGAAGAGGGAGACGGAAACGGGTATCAGCTATACATAAAGGGAAGCTCTGTACATGCCGGGCAACTCCATATTAATACAATTGTTACAAATAAAGGCCAGTCTTTTATTGTGGCCGGCAAAGATATACAATGGAACTAAGAAAAAGGACATTAGGAGGAAACAAGATGAAGAAAGCAGTGATCTGTCTGTTGATGGCAGTTTGTCTGTGTGCGGCAGCTGCCGGATGCAGCAAAAAAAATGAGGTTACAGAGAAAGAGGATAAAAAGCAGAGCATAGAAACAAAAACAGACGACAAAGAGGAGAAGGAAGAATATAAGGTGATCGGCACGAAGACAGATACGTCCTATGAAGTGCTTATGAAAAACAGTACCGGGAAAGATGTGACAGGGATTTCCATTAAGACATCGGATAAAACAGAATATCCGGCAAATATGATGAAATCAGATCAAGTTTTGAAAAATGGTGAGACGGCACAGCTTTATTACACGCCCGAGAAGACGGCGGATGCAAATGCGGCAGCCACGGACAAAGCCATTAATGTGGTTTACAATGTACAGCTGACTATGGCGGATGACAGTAAGCTGGAGTTGAGTTCGCTTGGCTTTGACGATATTTTGAAGGATGTAGAAATCTGCTTTGAAGATGATGTTGTATTTGCAAAATATGCAAGCAAGGCATCCGGAGATGAAGTGAGTACAAAAGAACAGGAACTTGGCGTGAAAGCACAGAAGGAAGTCCAGGCCCAGGCAGCGGCAGAAGCGGAAGCAAAAGCAGCAGCCGATGCACAGGCAGCGGCTCAGGCAGCTGATGTGCAGAGCGGTGCACAGGAGAATACAGACGATTATACAGACTATTCTTATGCAGAAGAGACACCGCAGGCACCTGCTGAGGATCCGGCGCCCCAGGAAACGGTGCCGGAACAGTCAGCAGATAATTGCCTGGATGGAGTCGTGATTAATCAGTAAATGTGATGAATAATCTGAATATATGGTAAATTATGGGGGATTCATGTATGCATTTCGGTCTTGCGTAGGAGGTGAAGATACGTTATACTGATGGCATGGGATGTAAGAGGGGGACAGGTTTTGACCTGCAGCTGCAGTGTGACAAAAGACAGAGAGGAGTATACGTAAATGAGAAAGCAGAGGAAGACACTGCTGTGTATTCTGAGCCTGTGTATCTGCTTATTTGCAGGCATGTGGGGCTCATTTGACGTACAGGCAGAGGAGTACGAAGGCCGACCCATAACAGGCATGGATGAAGAGGGAAACATCTATGAGATAGAGCCTGAGGTAGGGCTGGTGGAGGAGGAAATCACAACATTTGCCAACAGCAGTGAGAAGATTGTGAATTTCAATACCAAAGGGAATGCGGTGACAGAATATACCGAAGTTGGTACAGGCGATGCAGGTTATACCAATGGAGCTTCGGGCGCAGATGCTGCATACCTGGGAGAATCGGGCGGGAAAGTAAAGTTTATGCTTTCAGGCGTGATAGGAGAAGTAAACAAAAGTGAAGTACAAGTGTTGAATAAATCATCGGCAAAGTCGTTGAGTTACTACACTGTATCAGGCGGATGGCTTGTACATAGAATTACAACAAATTTGAATAGCAGTAATTATGCAGGCAGTATTCGCTGTGGACGCGCTCCGTCTTTCCTGGCGGAGGGCAGTACATATTATAGTTATGACGGCCATTATTTTTATGCTTCAGATAAATTTGCGGTAATGCTGAATGATTATAAAAACAACAGCAGGAGCAGTTCCATTAATCCGGGCAGCCCATATTATAACTACTTTCAATATCTGCCTATGAGAAGCCCCAGTTCTTATTCTTCGGCGTCTATGGATTCCCTAATTGCAAGTGAGACCAGAACCGAGTCTAAGATGCGTGGAATAGGATCTTCCTTGGTAAGCCATCAGAATACATATGGAGTGAACGGCCTGCTGACGGCAGGAATTGCGGCAAATGAAAGTGCATGGGGAAACAGTAATCTGGCACTTACAAAGAATAATATTTTTGGAATAAATGCAGTGGATTCTAATCCGGATGATGCATTTTCTTACGCAAGTATAGATGTTTGTATCAAAGCATTTTCTGAAACTTATATGTCAAAAGGGTATTTAAATCCCAAGGACTGGCGTTATTTCGGCGGCTTTTTAGGAAATAAGGCCAGCGGTATTAATGTGAAGTATGCTTCAGATCCGTACTGGGGAGAAAAGGCTGCAGCCGCGGTCTGGTTCCTGGATGAAGCGGGTGGAAATCAGGATCAGAATGTATATACAATTGCAATCAAAGATACCATGGCGAACAGCCATCAGAATGTACAGGTAAGAGCCGAGAGCAATGCAGGTTCTACGGTTCTTTACTCAACAGGTACTCAGTCCAACACATCACTGCTGATTTTAGATAATACATCACAAAACGGTTTTTACAAAGTGATAAGCGATGGTGTGCTGAACAGTTCCCGAACGGGACTAGACGCTTCTTCAGGCAAATTCGATTTCAGCAGCATGTATGGTTACGTTGCAGCTGATAGTATCGTTATTGTTAATAAGGGGACAAACCTGGCAGGTGTTGACAGGTTTATGGATGTGGATGGAAGTGCATGGTTTTATGAGTATGTGAAGTTTGTATACGACCGTGGCATCATGACCGGTATGGATATGTTCAGGTTTGGACCGGGAGAAGATTTAAGCCGCGCGCAGTTTGCAACAATTCTCTACCGTATGGCCGGTTCTCCTTCTGTATCATACAGCAATGTATTCCCGGATGTGCAGGACGGATATTTCTTTACATCTCCGGTGTTATGGGCCTACGGCAATCAGGTCATAACCGGTTATGAGAATGGAACATTCGGCCCCGGAGATCTCATTACAAGAGAGCAAATGGCGGTGCTGATGTACCGGTACGCAAAATACTGTGGACTAGATACAAAGGACAGCGCTGATCTTAACAGTTTTCCGGATGCAGGCAAAGTCAGCGGATTCTCCCAGGAAGCCATGAGGTGGGCTGTGGCCGCGGGACTGATCCAGGGAGATCAGGGAACCTTAAATCCACAGGGAAATGCCAGCCGTGCACATTGTGCAACTATTATTACGCGGTTCATGCAGAAGTATGGACTGTAAGACACAAGGAACAAGGAGGAAATGTATGAAAGTAACGATGAAAAATGTCCTTCTGACATTTGCCCTGGTGATGTTTGGAGCCCTGATTGCGGGATTCAATTCCAAGGCTGCCGGAAGAGTGGGCATGTCAATCTCAACGGAAGGTGAAGTGGCGGCTGACAAGCAGGTCACATTTGACTTAAATGTTGAAAATGGAACTTCTGATATTACTTATGAAACAGGGCATCTCGCACTGGGTATCTTTTCTCTTGACCCAAAGGATGACGTGAGCAGCTTTCAGTGGACTGCAGACAAGGCAATCATCGTTAATCCTAACGACGCATCGGTTGCCGCAAACGCTGAAAAAATGGCACCTAAAGGTGAACTTAAGCTGAAGTTCTCCGGAACCCTTCCATCTACGTGGGATAAGGAAAGCTGCATGGCTGTTATGGCAATCAGCCTCAGGGAGGACGGCAACTATGAGTTGATAGAGATGGCATTATATGGTGACCTGCCATATACGGACGTGACACGTCAGGACTGGTTTGTAAATTATGCAACAATGCTGTATAAAATGGATATCATGACCGGTATGAATGAAACGACCTTCGGGGGAGGGGAAAAGGTGAGCCGTGCGCAGTTCGCTACCATACTCTGGAGAATGGCAGACATGCCGGAAGCTGTATATGATGCAAATAGATTTCCTGATGTTCCGGATGGAGAATTCTTTACAAAACCCGTGATGTGGGCAAGCGATAAAGATGTTAACATTATTACAGGATATGCGGACGGAAAATTTGGAGCAGGCGATGAGATTACCAGGGAGCAGATTGCAGTTATGATGTATAGATATGCCCAATTTGCTAAACTGGACGTTTCAGCTGTGGGGGATTTAAGTGTATTTCCGGATGGAAAAGACGTGAGCGGATTTGCTGTTGATGCTATGAAGTGGGCGGTAGGAAGCGGACTGATCAGCGGAAATGGTGATGGAACTCTGAATCCCCAGGGAACTGCTGGAAGAGCAGAGTGTTCCGCAATCATCAGCAGATTTATGATGAGCGCAATTGGTACATTTGACAGCCAGGCAGAGGCTTTCGCATTAGAGCAGTAGAAAGACATTTAAGTATCAGAATATGAAACAGACATGATTTAAGATGAGGCAGCGATACGCTGGAAGGCGGCATTGCGCCTCATTTTTGCAGGGCATAAATAAGGGGAGGCTTAAATGAAGAAAGCAAAAAGAATAGTCGCGGGATTTCTGGCACTCGTGCTGTTGATGGGGATGGGCGTATCAGAGGCGGGAGCAGAAGAGCCGATGATTGAGAAGCCCTATCTGGGATTGGATCCTTCTACGGTTATTGATAGTGAGGCAGAAGTGCCTGATGTACCCGATATGGAGGCTTACAGTGGGAGCAGTGCGGTTATTCAGATGGAGGGGTCTAAAAAAGGGATTCATGGGTCAGAATGGATGTCAGCCGGAGCAAAAGGGATGGTTGGTGTTAAACATGTGCTGCTGAACCTGGGCATCACTCAGTTTTTCTCGAATGGTGATACGGAGTATACATACAATGGAAAAACCTACATGTTTAATTCTAATTATTCGAAAGGATTTGAGAAGACAGTACGCGCCCTGAATGCAAAAGGGGTTACTGTAACGACTGTACTTCTGGTACAGGATGACAGAGGTCTGAAAGAATGGGAAGACTTGGTCTATAACTCGGAGCGGGGCCACAATTTTTATGCATTGAGTACAAAGACCGAGGAAGCGAGGGACACATGGAGTGCGCTTTTTGGTTTTCTGGCCGAAAAGTTCGGACAGCCCGGCTGTTTTATTGAAAACTGGATACTGGGAAATGAAGTAAATATGCCTTCCGCTTATAATTGGACCGGTACTCTAAGCCCGTCTACCAATGCAAAGGTATATGCGCAGTCTTTTATTTTGCTTTATAACGCACTGCAGGAACAGAATGTACAGCGTCAAGGTGTGGCAGATGCGAAGGCATACATTTCGCTGGACAGAAGCTGGAATAATAATGGAAATTATACAGGTATAGGGGCAAAAGATTTTCTTGACAGATTTGCTGCAGAATTGAACGTATTGCAGCCAGATGTGAACTGGTGTGTTGCATTTCATCCCTATGCGGTTGTGATGGATCCGACAAGTAATAAGTTTACAGAGTCTGAGAAACTGTTATGGGGAAATAATAAATACACACCGAATAATCTGAACGCACAATTTGTTACCGCGGCTAATCTAAATGTACTGACGGATTACGTGAAGAATACTTACGGTGCACAGCATAGGATTATCTTGTCTGAGCAGGGGTTTGATGCTAAGGGCGGAGAAGACTATCAGGCGGCCAGTCTGGCATATACTTTTTATGCCGGACAATTTAATGACATGGTCGATGCAGTTATTTTCAGAAGCTGGGAGGACAATCCAGATGAAATGGGCCTTCAGCTGGGCATTCTGGGAAGAAAGGCATATCAGGTCTTTAAGTATATGGATACGAATATTTATGGCGGGGCAACAAACCAGTGTTTGAATACAATTGGAATCCAGAGCTGGAAGGATATTGTAAAAGGGTTTGATATGCACGGAATGGGGTACAGGGACGTATCTTATGACAGCTGGTATCTAGATGCAGTAAAAGCAGTTAACGATGCCGGATGGATGACTGGATTAAATGAAACTAATTTTGGTGCAGGAGAAAATCTTGGAAGAGGACAGTTCGCGACCATACTCTATCGCATGGAGGGCAGCCCTCAGCAGGGATATGTCAATAAATTTATCGATGTACCGGATCATCATTTTTTCTCAATCCCGGTCAGCTGGGCAAACAGTATTGGAATTATTACAGGTTATGGACACGATAATTTATTTGGTACAGGCGATAATATTACCAGAGAACAGCTCGCAACACTGATATATCGTTACGCACAATATAAGGGGAAGGATACAGACGGAAGGGCAGATATGGGAAGATTCAGCGACGGAAAAAATGTAAGTGGATTTGCAGCGGAAGCCATGCAGTGGATTGTGAGCGAAGGAATTATTCAGGGTGAAGGGACGAACGGCCAGCTGAATCCGCAGGGACAGGTCAGCAGGGCCGTATGCGCAACCATTATTCAGAGATATTCCGGATTGTAAATAATGAATAGAATTGAGAAAGCAGTGGGAAGTCTATGTCAAAATGTAGGAAGGCAATAAGAGATTTAAGTCTAGTATTTATGACAACCATTATGATCCTGAGCAGTGTAATTACCGTTTACGGGACAGATACAGAAGGCAGTAGAACCGGTAGCGCTTCCTATGTGCCGGGTGAAGTGCTCGTCTTGTATAGGGAGGATGTCTCAGAGGATCAGGCCGAGGTTATGGCTGAGGAACAAGGGGATGAAGGGATTGAGTTAATATCCGAGACTGCAGAGGGAAACATTGGGGTAGTTTCTGTTGCAGAAGATTCATCTGTGGAAGAGGCCATGGAGGTATATGCTGCCGATGACCGTGTTGTTGCGGTATCGCCAAATTATGAACTGGAGCTTTTCAACGACACGCCGGTAAACGACAGTTATTTCGGGAGGCAGGCTTATCTGCAGCAGATCAGAGTGCCTCAGGCCTGGGAGATCGTTAATCAAAAAGAACACAGCAAAGTAAAGGTCGCAGTCCTGGATACGGGAGCTGATATTGTTCATCCGGACTTAAAAAGCGTGCTGGATCTTGACAACAGCAGAGAGATATTGAATTTAAACGGATCCATGGGACCTCTTCAGGGAGATGGATATCAGAATGGTGTCTATTCTTCCGGGGGAGGGCATGGGACTCATGTCAGTGGGATTATTGCGGCACAGGCCAACAACGGCGAGGGAATAGCCGGTGTCGGAAGTGCTCTTGACAATTCCGTTGTGGATCTGATGGTAGTAGATGTATTTTCTCAGGATCAGAAAACGAGTGTGTCATATGTTCTAAAGGGATTGGAATATGCCAGAAATGCAGGGGCCAAGGTGATAAATCTGAGCCTGGGTATGAGAAAGTCAGAAATCGGTTTGTATGATGATCTGCTTAGCAGGATGTGCCGCAGTCTTGCGGATGAAGGAATCATCATCATATGTGCCGCAGGTAATTATGGTACTGGAGATAACGGGAGTATCAACGTAATTCCTTCGGATTATGACAGCACAATCAGCGTAATTGCTGTTGACAACAATATGCAAAAAGCAAGTAGTTCCTGCTATGGTTCCCTGAAAGACATATCAGCGCCTGGAGTAAATATCTGGAGCACACTTAAGGGCGGCAGTTATGGAAATATGAACGGAACATCCATGGCAGCTCCGGAAGTGGCGGGAGTTGCCGCTATGATGTGTTCTCTAAATCCGGAGCTTTCGGTAGAAGAAGTAAGAACAATACTACAAGTTACAGCCACAGATATAGGAACGCCAGGCTATGATATTTATACAGGGGCAGGCATTGTAAATGCGCAGAAGGCAGTGGAAAGGGCAGCATCATTTTATGGGGGTGAAGAGGAAGTTACGCTCCCTTACAACGATATAAAGAAAAACGACTGGTTTTACGATGCAGCCGTCTATATGTACAAAAATAAAATAATGACAGGCCTTGAGCCTACAGTCTTCGGTGCGTCCGAGAAAGTAAGCCGGGCACAGTTTGCTACAATTTTGTATCGGGCATCAGGAGAAAATAAAATACCGTTTACAGCCAGATTTCCGGATGTAAAAGACGGCCAGTTTTACTCAGAATCAGTAACATGGGCTGCAGCCCGTGGAATTATCACAGGATACGAAAACGGAACATTCGGCCCCGGAGACTTCATTACCCGTGAACAAATGGCCGTCCTGCTTTACCGTTATGTGCAATACCTCGGCGCTGATACGTCCAACAAAAACAGCCTTTCTCATTTCCCAGACGCCTATTCTGTAAGCCCCTTTGCGGAAGAAGCAATGCAGTGGGCCAACGCAGAAGGTATTATTACTGGTAATGGAGATGGAACACTGGCTCCGACGGCATCTGCAGATCGGGCGGCTTGCGCGACAATGATGATGAGGTTTATAAAGCAAATCGGGATTTAGCGACGAGCTTTAGTCTCGGCGCGGATGGGGGACGCCAAGCGAACTGTAAGCGGCAAGCCCTCCGGCCTGTATGGTCGGTTTAAAATCCTGACCGCTTAACGAAGAAGCTCTAAGAGACC
>NZ_WKZK01000081.1:0-20685 GCF_009680135.1 Eubacterium sp. BIOML-A2 | reverse complement strand
ACACAATGGCCAAGTGTCGGATAGGAACGGCAAAATTTTTTGCACTTCTATTGCTTCTTTATCACACATAAGCAAAGTCCCAGGGCATGAAGCAGCTCATGGCAGGCGGTGGCGTGGCGCTCATCGGCATCACCCTCGTTCCCCTGCTCACCGGACTGTTCGGCTAATTCCACACAAAAATCCTGCGCGGCATCCGCCCTTCGGGGCGGGTGCTGCGGGAAAGGAGGGTAAAGCCCATTGGATTTGATATGGGAAAAATTCACGGAATGGCTGAAGGAAATGCTCGTCAGCGGCATCATGGATAATGTCAACGGCATGTTCAACTATGTGAACGGCAGAGTGGCGGAGATCGCCGGACAGGTGGGCGCTACTCCTCAAGGCTGGAACAGCGGCATCTACAACATGATCCGAACGCTCTCGGACAACGTGATCCTGCCGATTGCCGGCGTTATCCTCGCCTTTGTCATGACGCTGGAGCTCATTCAGCTCATAACGGAAAAGAACAATCTGCACGACGTGGACACATGGATGTTCTTCAAATGGATATTCAAGACTGCCTGCGCCGTGCTCATCGTAACAAACACATGGAACATCGTGATGGGCGTATTTGAAGTCGCCCAGAGCGTGGTAAACAGCGCGTCAGGCATCATCATATCCGACACGTCGCTGGCGCTCTCGGACAACATCGCAAGCTTTGAAGCAAGGCTCATGGAAATGGAGCCCTGGCCGCTTCTGGGACTGTGGCTGCAATCCTTTATCGTGAGCCTCGGCATGTGGGTCATGGGTATCTGCATCTTCCTCATCTGCTACGGCAGGATGATTGAGATATACTGCGTGACCTCCATAGCGCCGATCCCCATGGCGACCATGGTAAACCGCGAATGGGGACAGACGGGTCAGAACTACCTGCGCAGCCTGTTCGCCCTCGGTTTTCAGGGCTTTCTCATCATCGTCTGCGTGGCGATCTATGCGGTGCTGGTTCAGAACATTGTGGCGGAGCCAGATATGACGGCGGCGATCTGGACTTGTATGGGATATACGGTGCTGCTGTGCTTCACGCTGTTCAAAACGGGCAGTCTTGCAAAGAGCCTGTTCAATGCCCACTGACGGAGGTGATGAAGTTTGGCATACGTTCCCGTACCCAAGGACTTGAACGCGGTGAAAACCAAGGTCATGTTCAACCTGACAAAAAGACAACTGCTGTGTTTCGGAGGCGGCGCGCTTGTGGGCGTACCGCTTTTCTTTTTGCTCAAGGGCAGCGCCGGTTCCAGCGCGGCGGCGATCTGCATGATCCTCGTCATGCTCCCGTTCTTCCTGCTGGCCATGTATGAGAAAAACGGTCAGCCCCTTGAGAAGATCGTCGGGAATATCCTGAAGGTCTGTTTCCTGCGGCCGAAGCAGCGACCGTATATGACGAACAACTTTTATGACCTGCTGAAACGGCAGGAAAATCTGGATAAGGAGGTATACGCCATTGTCCACAAACAAAGCACCCGCAAGAAAGCTCACAAGAGCCGAGCGAAAGGAGATCGCAGCGGCGATTGCACGGGC
This sequence comes from Eubacterium sp. BIOML-A2, assembly GCF_009680135.1. Lineage (NCBI taxonomy): Bacteria > Bacillati > Bacillota > Clostridia > Eubacteriales > Eubacteriaceae > Eubacterium > Eubacterium sp. BIOML-A2. The sequence continues at coordinate 19,134 of NZ_WKZK01000081.1, read as the reverse complement.
AAAAAATCAGGATAAGAAGAAAAAGTCCGCACAGGACAGCATCCCATTCCAGCGCATGTACCCGGACGGGGTCTGCCGTGTGACGGACAGCTACTACACCAAGACCGTTCAGTTTCAGGACATCAACTACCAGCTCAATCAGAACGAGGACAAGACCGCGATCTTTGACGGCTGGTGCGATTTCCTCAACTACTTCGACAGCTCCATCAGCTTCCAGCTTTCGTTCATCAATATGTCCGCCACAAGGGATACCTATGCCGAGCGCATCGCCATTCCCTTGCAGGGCGACAGCTTCGATAAGCTCCGCTCCGAATATACGGATATGCTGCAAGCCCAGCTTGCCAAGGGCAACAACGGTCTTATCAAGACGAAGTACCTGACCTTCGGCATCGAGGCGGACAACTTCAAGGCGGCAAAGCCGAGGCTGGAGCGCATCGAGACGGATATTCTCAATAACTTCAAAAAGCTCGGCGTATCGGCACAGCCCATGAACGGCATGGAACGCTTAAAGCTCATGCACGATATGCTCCACATGGACGAGCCGCAGCCCTTCCGCTTTTCCTGGGACTGGCTTGCCCCCTCCGGGCTTTCGGTCAAGGACTTCATCGCGCCGAGCTCCTTTGAGTTCAAGACCGGAAACAGCTTCGGCGTCGGCAGCAAGCTCGGCTGCGTGTCCTTTCTGCAAATCCTCGCGCCGGAGCTCAACGACCGTATGCTGGCGGACTTTCTGGATATGGAAAGCTCGCTCATTGTGAGTATGCACATCCAGTCCGTGGATCAGGTGAAAGCCATCAAGACTATCAAGCGCAAGATCACCGACCTTGACCGCATGAAGATGGACGAGCAGAAAAAGGCTGTCCGCGCAGGCTACGATATGGATATTATCCCGTCCGACCTTGCTACCTTCGGAACCGAGGCGAAGAAGCTCTTGCAGGAGCTGCAAAGCCGCAACGAGCGCATGTTCCTTCTGACCTTCCTTGTGGTGAACGTGGCGGACAACAAGCAGCGGCTTAGCAACAACGTCTTTCAGGCAAGCTCCATCGCGCAGAAGTACAACTGTCAGCTCACCAAGCTGGATTTTCAGCAGGAGGAGGGCTTCATGTCCGCGCTCCCGCTGGGATATAACCAGATCGAGATCAGGCGCGGGCTTACCACGTCCAGCGTCGCCATCTTCGTGCCGTTCACGACGCAGGAGCTTTTCCAGGACGGCAAGGAAGCCCTGTACTGCGGGCTCAACGCGCTCTCCAATAATCTCATCATGGTTGACCGCAAGCTCCTGAAAAACCCCAACGGTCTGATCCTGGGTACGCCCGGCTCCGGCAAGTCCTTCTCCGCAAAGCGCGAGATCGCAAACGTGTTCCTCGTCACCACGGACGATATTATCATCTGCGACCCCGAAGCGGAGTACGGGCCGCTGGTGGAGCACCTGCACGGTCAGGTGGTCAAAATCTCGCCTACCTCGACCGATTATCTGAACCCCATGGATTTGAACCTCAATTACAGCGACGATGAAAACCCGCTTTCTCTGAAATCGGACTTCATCCTGTCCCTGTGCGAGCTGATCGTGGGCGGCAAGGACGGCTTGCAGCCGGTGGAAAAGACCATCATCGACCGTTGTGTGCGCACCGTTTACCGGGAGTATCTCAATGACCCCGTGCCGGAGAAGATGCCGATTCTGGAGGACTTGTACAACGAGCTTCGCAGGCAGGACGAAAAGGAGGCGCAGTATATCGCAACGGCGCTGGAAATCTATGTCACCGGCTCCCTCAACGTGTTTAACCACCGCAGCAACGTGAATATCGAAAACCGCGTGGTCAGCTTCGATATCAAGGAGCTCGGAAAGCAGCTCAAGAAGATCGGAATGCTGGTGGTGCAGGACGCGGTATGGAACCGCGTAACGATCAACCGCGAACAGCGCAAGTCCACCCGCTACTATATCGACGAGATGCACCTGCTTCTCAAGGAGGAACAGACCGCCGCATATACCGTGGAGATTTGGAAGCGCTTCCGCAAATGGGGCGGAATCCCGACAGGGATCACCCAGAACGTCAAAGACCTGCTTTCCTCCCGCGAGGTGGAGAACATCTTTGAAAACTCCGACTATGTGTATATGCTCAACCAGGCGTCCGGCGACAGGCAGATTCTTGCCAAACAGCTCAATATTTCGCCCCATCAGCTCTCCTATGTGACGCAATCCGGCGAAGGCGAAGGACTGCTGTTCTATGGCAGTGTGATCCTGCCCTTTGTTGATCGCTTCCCGAAGGATATGGAGCTGTACAAGGTCATTACCACGAAGCTGTCTGAACAGACTGCCGGGAATTGAGGTGACTGCCTATGGCAAAGCGAACCCCAAGGCTGCAATTCACCGAAGAAGAACGCGCCGCGCCTGCGCTTGAAAAGGTCATCCGCAAGGCGGACAAGGCAGCGGATAAGCTGGAAAAGGCGGAAGCCAAAATCCCGAAAAAGACCGTAAAGGTGAAAGAGCGCGTTGTGGACGCCGAAACAGTCAAAGTCACGACGCGCCTTTTCTTTGAGGAGGTGGATAAGAAGCGCCCGCCCTCCAAGCTGTCCCATCTGGCGGAAAAAGCGCCGCTGGATACCGTCCGGGGCGCGGTTCACCGGAAGCTCAGAGAGGATAACGACGGAAACGCCGGTACAGAGGCGGCGAACACGCTGTCCCAAACCGCAGAGGGCGGCTACCGCGCCATAGAAACGGCGCATCGCTCTCATGCGGAGAAGCCCTACCGCAGAGCGGAAAAAGCGGAGGCGGCAGCGGATAGAGCAAACCTCCGAGCACTGAACAGGCAGTACGAACAGGAATACGGGAAGCCTACCAACCCGTATTCCAAATGGCAGCAGAAACGGGCGATCAAGAAGGAATACGCCGCCGCGAAAGCCGGAAACGGCGCGAAGAATACCGCGAAAGCGTCCGAGGCTACGGCGAAAGCCGCAAGACGCGCCGCCGAGGACACGAAAAAGGCAGGCTCCTTTATCGTGCGGCATAAAAAGGGCTTTCTCATTGTGGGCGGCATTGCCGCCGTGATCCTGCTCCTTATGACCGGCATATCTTCCTGCTCCACGCTCTTTCAGGGCGCGACCTCCGGCATCGTATCCTCCACCTATCCCTTGGAGGATGCGGATATGCTGGATGCGGAAGCCGCCTACTGCGGCATGGAGGCGGAGCTGCAAAGCTATCTTGATACCTACGAAAGCACCCACGACTATGACGAGTACCATTTCGACCTGGACGAAATCGAGCATGACCCCTATGTGCTGATCTCCATGATAACCGCTCTCAAAGGCGGCGAATGGAAGATAGACGAGGTGGGCGGCATTCTGGAAATGCTCTTTGAAAAGCAGTATATCCTCACCGAGCGCGTCACGACGGAGACAAGATACCGCACCGAGACACGGACGGGCACACGGTACGTCACGGACCCGGAGACTGGCGAGAGCTATTCAGAGGAATACGAATACGATGTGGAGGTTCCCTACACCTACTATATCTGCCATGTGGAGCTGGAGAACTTCAACCTCTCCCATGTGCCGATACACATCATGTCTCACGATCAGCTCTCCATGTACGCCGTGTATATGAGCACCCTCGGCAACCGTCCCGACCTGTTTGGGGATTCCGCGTATGTGAACCGCTATTACCACACCGAGTACGAAAAGTACGAGATACCCCCGGAAGCGCTGGCGGATGAACAGTTCGCCGCCGTTATCGCGGAGGCGGAAAAGTATCTCGGCTTCCCCTATGTGTGGGGCGGCAGCTCTCCGGCTACGTCCTTTGACTGCTCCGGTTTTGTTTCGTATGTCTACAACAACTGCGGGCTGCATTGGGATTTCGGAAGGCTCGGCGCGGAGGGGCTCAGAAGCATGAGCGCCTACGTCTCCCCGGCAAACGCAAAGCCCGGCGATCTGATCTTTTTTGAGAAGACCTACAATACCAGCGGCGCGTCCCATGTGGGCATCTATGTGGGCAACAATGTAATGTTGCACTGCGGCGACCCCATTCAGTACACATCAATCGACACAAGCTACTGGAGAAGCCATTTCCTCCAGTTCGGCAGACTGCCTTAATCACGCAAGAAGGAGGATATTATGAACCCGAGACTTGAAAAGCTTCGTCTGGAGCGCGAGAAAGTGTCAGAAAAGCTCGCTGCCATGAGCGCAAGGCTCAAGGCGCTGGACGAACAGATTTTGAAGCTGGAAAACACGGATATTATTGGGATCGTCCGTGAAAACGGCCTAACCATTGAACAGCTCGCCAAGCTGATGGCGATGCTGGACAAAAAGCCAACGGCGTCGCTTCCCGATGAATACAGAAGAACGGAGGAAATTGAAGATGAGGAATAAACTGCGTTTTATGGTTTTGACGATCATCGTCGTGCTCTGCATGACGGCATTTACCGTCCCGGCCTTTGCCGGAGGCGGCGATTACACGGACACGCAGACGGATGAATCCCACGTTGAGAATACGGCTGACAATACGCAGACCGTGACTGTAAATGTGGTGGAAAACGATGACGGAAGCCGCACCGTTACCATCGGGGATCAGAGCTGGACGCTTGCAGACGAGCCGGAAAGAAGCGGCAAGGTGGTCAACGTCAGTTCCTATCTCCATCTGCGCACCGGCCCCGGCACCGATTACAGCATCATCGGGCATCTTTTGAACGGTACAGAGGTCGAGGTGATCGGTGAGACGAACGGCTGGTATGAGGTCATTGCCCCGGAGAAAAGAGGTTATGTCTGCGGGAAATACCTTGAAGTTCTCGCCGCTGAGACGAACAGTACGGACGATATGGACGGACTGCTGAAAATCCTGCTGCAATACTATGCCGCCGAAGGAACAGCCTCCCCGCCGCTGACCCCGGACGGCAATCTGACGCTGGTAGATGATATTGGCTCCGTAAAAGGCGCGGGCAAGCAGTTCATCACCGTGGAAAGCAAGGCGGGAAACACCTTCTATCTCATTATTGACCGCGACAATGACGGCAATGAAAACGTCCATTTCCTTAACCAGGTGGATGAAGCCGACCTGATGGCGCTCACCGAGGACGGCGACGCGATTGTACCGACCTGCATCTGCACGGATAAATGCGAGGTTGGAGCCATCAATGCAAACTGCTCGGTCTGTCGTACCAATATGACGGAGTGCGGCGGCAAGGAAAAGGTCACGGAAAAGGAGCCCGATCCCGACGCCGAGCCTGCGGAGGACAAACCCGAAAAGAAGTCCGGCGGTTCCGGGATCATTGTGGTGGTTCTCCTGCTCCTGCTTGGCGGCGGTGCGCTCTACTGGTTCAAGCTCCGCAAGCCCAAGGCCAATACCAGGGGCAGCGATGATCTGGATGATTACGACTACGGCGAGGACGACGATGAGGACGCGGACTACGAGTTCGAGACCGAGGATGAGGACGACAGCGCGGCGGCGGACTCTGAGATTCATGACGAAAAGGAGTAACAGAATATGACGAATTACAGACTTGTGGTATGCGAAAAGCCCTCTGTGGCAAAGAGCATTGCAGCCGTCCTTGACGCAAAAAAGCGCGAGGACGGTTATCTTTTCGGAAACGGCTTCATCGTGTCCTGGTGCTTTGGGCATCTTGCGGAGCTTGCCGACGCGGACGCCTACGATGAAAAGTACGGCAAATGGAGGCGGGAGGATTTGCCCATCCTGCCCGAAGCGTGGCAGTACACCGTGGCGCGGGACAAAAAGAAACAGCTTGACCTTCTGCGCGCCCTTATGAACAGGGACGACGTTTCCGAGGTCATCAACGCCTGCGACGCGGGACGCGAGGGCGAGCTGATCTTCCGCACGGTCTACTGTCTGAACAAGTGCCGCAAGCCCATGAAGCGGCTCTGGATTTCCTCCATGGAGGACGCGGCGATCCTGTCCGGCTTTGAAAACCTGAAGGACGGCTCCGAATACGACAGTCTTTACGCCTCCGCGCTCTGCCGCAGTAAGGCGGACTGGCTGGTAGGCATCAACGCGACCCGCCTGTTCTCCGTGATGTATCACCGCACCCTGAACGTGGGGCGTGTGGTATCCCCCACGCTGGCGCTGCTTGTACGGCGCGAGGCGGAAATCAGTGCATTTCAGCCGGAGGCGTTCTACACCGTCCAGCTAGGCTTCGGGGACTTTTCCGCTGCCGGAGAGCGTATGAAGGACAAATCGGAGGCGCAGAAGCTTGCGGAAAGCTGCAAGAGACAGAGCGCGGCGGTAACGTCTGTTACGGAGACGGAAAAGACGGAGAAAGCCCCTGCGCTCTACGACCTGACCACCCTTCAGAGGGATGCGAACCGTCTGCTGGGCTATACCGCGCAGCAGACGCTGGATTATCTCCAGAGCCTCTATGAAAAGAAACTCTGCACCTATCCCCGTACCGACAGCCGCTTTCTGACCGACGATATGGAGGACAGCGTGAACTCCCTTGTCCTCTTAGCTGCTGGTATCTGTGGCACGGAGCCGCCGTCTGCGGTCATTTCTGCTCAGGTCTGCAACAGCAAAAAGGTCAGCGACCACCACGCCATTGTCCCTACCGTGGCAGGAGGCGAGGCAGATCTTGGCGCGCTCCCCGCAGGCGAGCGTGAAATCCTGCTCCTGCTCTCCCGCCAGGTGCTTATGGCAGTCAGCGAATCGTTCATCTACAAGGAAACCGTTGCAAAGATGGACTGCAATGGGAACGAGTTCACCGCCAAGGGCAAAGCTCTTGTCCGCCTGGGCTGGAGGGTCTTTGCCGAAAAGGAAAAGCAGGATAAAACCATTCCGGCGCTCTCCGAAGGGCAGGTTATTCCCGTATCCTCCTGTGAGGTAAAGGCGGGCAAGACTACGCCGCCCAAGCATTTCACGGAAGACCTGCTCCTGTCAGCTATGGAGACGGCGGGCAAAGAGGATATGCCGGAGGATGCGGAACGAAAGGGCATCGGCACACCCGCCACCCGCGCGGGAATCATTGAAAAGCTCATTTCCGCAGGCTTTGCGGAACGAAAGAGCGCAAAGAAGGCTGTGCATCTGATCCCCTCCGCCGCAGGCGTGTCCCTTATCACCGTACTTCCCGAACAGCTCCAGTCTCCGCTGCTCACCGCTGAATGGGAACACCGGCTGAAAGAGATCGAACGCGGCGAAACGGACGCGGATGCGTTTCTTGCCGGTATCGGAGAGCTGGTATCTTCCCTTGTGAGAGAGTGTGTGCCCGTGGAGGGTGCGGAAACGCTTTTTCCTTCGGGCAGACCCGTGGTCGGGAAATGCCCCCGCTGCGGCGCGGATGTCACGGAGAGCAAGAACGGCTATTTCTGCGAAAGAAGAAGCTGCAAGTTCGGGCTGTGGAGGGATAACCGCTTCCTCACCGCCAAGAAGATCAGCCTGACAAAGAAGATGGCGTCCTCGCTTCTTGCGGACGGACGCACCTACGCCAGCGGTATCTACTCGGAGAAAACCGGCAAGACCTACGATGCGTTCATCGTATTGGAGGACGACGGCACGAAAAGCAGCTATCGGCTTGAGTTCGGCAAGTAAGATAAAAAGATGTACCGGAAGCTGCGGAGCATAATCTTCGCAGCTTCCTTTCATAAGGAGGACACAAGATATGAGCACAGTCATTACACTCGGAATCCTGTTCGTCATGAAGGTGCTGGACAACGCGATCAGCACGGCAAAAACGATTTTCATTCAGCGGAATCGGTGGTTATTCGCGGCAGCCGCCGTTGTAGTCTCCGATTTCATCTATTTCTGGATCACAAAGCGTATCGTGACCTCGGACAGCGTATGGGCTATCGCTGCGGTTGCCGTTGCGGGCGGCGTAGGCTGTGCGCTGGCCTGTCTGACGGGACAGAAGCTGTCCAGAGACCGCATATTTGTAAACGTCATCATGTGCGATGACAGAGAGGCTATGCAGGCGTTTCGGGATTTCCTCGCCGGGCACCATATCACCAACGTCTGCCATGACAGCTATTCCCGCGACTGGAACCGAAAAACGATCACCGTTACCGCCTATGCGGAAACGAGGGCGGAAAGCAGTCTGATAGATCACTATATCGAAAACAGCTCGATGAAATTCAAGAGGATCACGCAGAAGCTTTGAATGACCCATAGACCGGAGAAAGGAGCACGTTATGCCCGAAAAGCAAACAAACAAGGAACGATTGAAAGACATCACCGACAGCATAGAGACCGGCATAAAAGAGCTGTTTGAAAGCGACAAGTACAAGCAGTATCTCTCCACCATGAGCCGCTTTCACAAGTACAGCGTCAACAATCAGATGCTGATCTATATGCAGCGCCCCGACGCCATCCATGTGGCTGGCTTCAACAAGTGGCGCGACCAGTTCGGCAGAAACGTCATGAAGGGCGAAAGAGGCATCAAGATCATCGCGCCGACGCCCTTCAAAAAGAAGATCGAGCAGGAAAAACTCGACCCGGATACCAAGCTCCCCATAAAAGACGAAAACGGGAACGCTGTCATGGAGGAAAAAACAATACAAATCCCCATGTACAAGCCGGTTGTGGTATTCGATGTGAAGCAGACAGCCGGAAAGCCCTTGCCGCAGCTTGCGGCGAACCTCACCGGAGATGTGCAGAACTACGAGGTGTTCATGGAGGCGCTGAAGCGCTCCGCGCCGGTTCCCATCGTCTTTGAGAAGATGGCGGAGAATATGGACGGCTACTTTTCTTTGGACGATCAGCGCATCGCTGTCCGCGAGGGCATGAGCGAGGTGCAGACAGTCTGCGCTGCCGTCCATGAGATCGCCCACTCCAAGCTCCACAACAAGGACGAGATCGGAGAGAAATATCAGGGTATCGAACTGTTCGATAAACCCGCCCTGTTCTCCAATGGGAGAATCGACCGCGACAAGCTGCCGGAGGGACTGTACTGCTACGACCTGCGCGGCTCCGACTACGACCCCGGTATGCCCGTGACCATCGAGGAGCACGTCACGGTGAACCATGCGGCGTCTGTCATTACCGCAGAGCCCATTGATCTGACGGAGCAGGGCTTCCTTCATCTCGGAGAGGACGGCCTGAACTTCACGGGCGATGAAAAGACGGTCAAGGAGTTTCATCATGCGGCGTTCCCCGAAACGGCAAAGCGCTCCCGTGCCACCGAGGAAATACAGGCGGAAAGCATTTCCTTTGCCGTCTGCGCCTATTACGGTATCGAGACCGGCGAGAACAGCTTCGGGTATCTTGCGACCTGGGCAAAGGACAAGGAGTTGACCGAGCTTCGCGCTTCGCTGGAGACTATCAACAAGACAGCATCCTCGCTCATAACGGATATTGACCGCAATTACGCAGAAATCATGAAGGAGCGCGGACTGGATAAGGAAGCGGAAAGCCTTGCCGCCGAACCCGTGCAGGAGATCGCCGTACAGGAATCGGAGCCCATGAAAGCCCCGGACAACGGGGATGTGCCCGATCCGGCAATCTCCGTGGAGAGCATGAACGCCTACGGCTATACCGACGCCAATATGCTGCCCTTGACCAAGGAAAGAGCCCTGGAGCTTATGGAGCGCGATGTTACCGTGTATATGCTCCATACGGACAACACGGAGGCGATGGCGTTTGACGCGGACGAAATCCGCAGCTTTGACGGCATCTTCGGCATAGAAGCATCCGAGTGGGAAACGGTCAAAGACCGCTTTGCCCCCGCGCAGGACTATGAGGCGGCGTTCCTCAATAATCCCGCCGATGCCTATGCGATCTACCAGCTCAGAGACGGCGAGGATACGGCCATGCTCCGCTTTATGGACTCCGCGTATCTGGAGCAGAAAGGGCTTGCCATCGAGCGTGACAATTACACGGCTGTCTACGCCGGAGAGCTGAAAATTCCCGGCGATACGCAGGATAAGCTGAACGGTCTGTACCAGACCTTCAACACCGACCACCCGGAGGACTTCCGCGGTCACAGTCTGTCCGTCAGTGACATCGTGGCGCTGCGTCAGGACGGCGTGGTATCCTGTCACTACGTTGATTCGCGGGGCTTCAAGGAATTGCCGGGATTTCTCCAGCCGGAGAACTACCTCAAGAACGCGGAAATGGCTGTGGAAGATGATTACGGCATGATCGACGGCATCGTGAACAACGGGCCGAAGCAGACCTCCGCAGAGATCGAAGCGGACGCCATGTCCGGAAAGCCGGTATCTCTTCTCTCCTATGTGGAGGCGGTACGGCGCGAGCAGCAGGAACAGAAGGAAGCGCCGAAGCCGGAAAAGAAACCGTCCGTTCTGGCCAAGCTCCAGGCTCCGGTCAGCGAACCGAAAAAGACAGCACGTTCAAAAAGTGCGGAAAGGGAGATATGATGATGGACTTTACCAACGATGAACTGAATCTCATGTGCATTTATCAGAGAGACACACGAAAGGAGCTGATAGCCGCCCTCACCGAGATGCGCGGCTATCTGGACGCGGATGAAGCGGAGCTTCGGGAGCTGACCAACAGCGCCATCGGCAAGCTGGAAGCGATCACGGACGAACAGTTTGCGGAGCTGGAGCTTGTTCCGGACTTTGATCCGGACGAATAAGGCTACTGCCGCGTTTATCAACTGCGCCCCATTTCTTGAAAAAGATTTGGGGCGCGCATTTTTTATGAAGGAGGAAACCCATGCCAAGCAAATTGCAATCGTATATGCAGATGGCAGACGAAGCGCAGCGGCAGATCACCGGAAGCTTACAGGGCTGGACGAGCTTTCTTTCCACCGCCGCACGGCTGTATAAGTACCCGTATGCCGAGCAGGTCATGATCCACGCCCAGCGACCGGACGCCACCGCCTGCGCGGAGTATGACTTCTGGAACGAGAAGATGGGAAGATATGTCCGGCGCGGCTCCAAGGGCATCGCCCTCATCGACAACAGCGGCGAAAGACCGAGGCTGCGCTATGTGTTTGATGTATCTGACACGGGACGAACCGAACGCGGAAGAAGCCCGTATCTCTGGGAGTTGCGCGAGGAACACAAGGACGCAGTATCCGCCATGCTGGAAAACCGTTACGACGTGGACGGTGCAGACGGACTTGCCGATCAGCTTGAACACATCGCCGCCCAGCTTGCGGATGAATATTGGAATGACTACCAGCGTGACATCCTCGCCATCGTTGACGATTCTTTTCTCTATGGCTATGATGATTTCAACGTAGGCGTCGCTTTTCGCAGCGCCGCTACCGTCAGCATCACCTATTCGCTCATGTCCCGATGCGGCCTTGACCCGGAGAACCACTTTGAACACGAGGATTTCCTGAATATCTTCGACTTCAACACCCCGGAAGCTGCCGCTGAGCTGGGTACGGCGGTAAGCAGGATCAGCGGACAGGTGCTGCGTGAGATCGAAGTCACCATCAAAAATTATGAGCGCGAGAAAATCGCGGAAAGGAGCCAAAGCCATGACAGAACTGACCTACACGAAGAACGGGGATTATCTGATTCCCGACCTGACGCTGACCGAGACGGAGGAAGCGAGACCGCTGGGCAAGTACGGGAGACTGCGCAGGAGCTACCTTCAGGAGCACAGACCGGGACTGTACAGCCGTCTGAGCCTGTCGGAGAAGCTGTTCCCGCACCTGCGGGAGATCGACGAGACAGCGAACCGGAGGCTGGAGCAGATTATGCCGGAGCTGATGAAGCAAAACGGCGTGACGGAAGAACTGAAAGCTCAGGATCAGATGAAATGGGTGGGCCTGATGAACAACCTGAAAGCGCAGGCGGAGGAAACGATCCTCAACGAGCTGGTGTACAACTGACAGCGGACGCGCCGGAGCCCGAACCGGCGCAAGCACCGCAGGCATACCAAATGAGCCTGTTCCCCTCGGAGGATGAACAAATCGCATGGATCACTCAAGCGGAGAGCTACACGCCCTCCGCTTTTTCTACGTTTGTCATGCAGGAGGATGTTGACCATATCCTCCGCATGGAGGGCAACGCAGACCATGCCCGCATGATGATTGCGACCGAGTTTTCAAAGGGCAAAAGTAGCGAGGAGATGGCGGAGTTCCTGAAAAACACCTTCCACGGCGGTAACGGCATTGTCACCGACAACGGGCGGTATTCCGTGTGGTATGCCGAGGACGGCATCCACATCGCCACTGGCGACGCTTCCCGCTATCTGTTCTACGCAAAGGTCGTTAGCTGGCAGGAAGCCGCAGAGCGTATCGGGCAGCTTCTGGAACATGGCGAATATGCCACCAATGTGGAGCTTGCCGAAGCGCCGGGGCATGAGCGCATGGAGCTTGCGAAGTCCCTTTGGTATCTGCGCGGCGATCTCAGCGAGGAAGCCAGTAAACAGGGCTATCTCTCCTGCCTGGACGAATACCGAAATGGCGGGTTCCCCGACGCCACCGCCCGTCTTTCGGAAGCCTTGAAGGATGCAGCGTTTTACCAGACGCTGAAGGATGAGTTTACCGCGTTCTCCGCCGCCTATTCTCAGGACAAAAGCCTCATGCGCTTCCGCTTCCATAATCAGCAGAAGATTTGGACGCAGCTCAGCGAGCTTCCGCTGGAACGCAGAGAATACCATTCGGATATGGCGGAGATCCCATCTGTCGGAAGATTTATCACCGAAGATGAAATCTCTGCCTCGCTGACCCGTGGAAGCGGCATTGACGGCGGAAAGGGGCGTATCTACGCCTATTTCACAGAAAAGCACAGCTCCAAGGAACAGGTGGACTTCCTGAAGAAAGAATACGGCATTGGCGGCAGCTCCCATGCGGTATCCGGTGCGACGCACAGCGGTGAGGATCACAGCGGAAAAGGCATCGTCCTGAAAAAGCAGGACTGCTCGGATGTGCAGATGAACTGGGCGAATGTCGCCAAGCGCATCTCCGAGCTGATCCGAAAAGACCGCTTTCTGACTCCGGAGGAAAAGACGCAGTACGAAGCGCTTCAGCGGCAGAATACGGAGCGAAATGCGGGCTGGAACGAGTACAACGCCGTAAAGGAAGCGCATCCCGACGATATGGTGCTGTATCAGGTGGGCGATTTCTTTGAGATGTACGACGAGGACGCGAGAGCGGCGGCAGAGCTGCTTGATCTGCATCTGACTACCCGGAACATCCCGGATGCGGGGCGTGTAGCCATGTGCGGCATCCCTTCAAACCGTCTGGAGCAGTATGTGGAAGACCTGCGAGATAAATACGATGTGACCATCTCCGCAATGGACGAAAACAGCCAGGAGCGCCGCGCCTATACCATGCTCTCCATCGACCATGAAGCGGAGCGGGCAACCGATGCGTATGAAGCGGAGTTCGGCGCGGATGGTTATCGCGCCTTCCCCGGAAACAGACCGGAGGAAGAACCCGATGCTCTCAATGTGCAGGCGCAGCTTAATAAGTACCTCCCCATCGTGAAGGATGCTGTCGAGCAGGATGCTCGTTACCGCAACGCCTGCGGTTATCCTGACCGGGAAAACGCCGCCATCGAGTGCAATGCCGCCGTGCGCCGCGCTGTTCTTAATTCCAATGATATGGAGCTGATCCGCTCATTCTCGGATATGCCGGAGTTTCGGGAGAGGCTTCATCAGGAAACCTTTGAAGGCACCTATGAACGGCTCTACGAGTTTCTGCGTCCGCTTTCTCAGGACGATATAGACGACGCGCTCCGTGCGTGGAACGGAGATATTAAGAGCAAGCACGCGGTCGTCCGGTATATGCGCGATCACGCCCGCGACAAGGACACCGCCGCATGGCTCTCCCGTGAATACGGCGGGGATGAAAGCAAGAACCTCTTTATCAGCCGCGCAGGAAACCCGGATATTGTGGAGCTGACCTGGGCAAAGGTGCAGAGGCGAATCTCCCAGCTCATTGAAGCGGACGATTTCTATACCGACCGGGAGCGTGACAATCTGGATGACGTCGATCCCATCGCCATCCGCGAGGCGCTTGCCCAGCGCGGCATCGTGAACGGAGAGCTTGTCGATCCGGCAGCGCTTGACCGTGACCCGTTCATTCAGCAGGTAACGGCTGACGCAGAGCGCATCGCACAGGAGGAACAGGAACCGGCGCTTGAACGGGCAAAAAGCCTCATAAATGACTTCTGCCAAAGCGAGTACGGGGACGACGCGGATTTCAGCGACCTCACAAAGATCGGCATCGCCTATACCACCGTCACCGACGACGAGATTCCCGTTCAGGTGAATATCGACCTTGTGAATTACCGTCTGGAACGGTATCTGGATGACGAGCACCTGGAAACCCGGCAGTACGGCTCTATGCAGGAGCTTATCGCAAACGAGCTTGAAAGTCTGGATTTCAGCGATCTGGTCTATGTTTCCGACGAGGAGGTTGAGCAGTACCGCTTCCATGAACCGGCTGCGGAAGCTGCACCAGAAACGCCTTTCCCGTATGCCGTGGGCGATACGGTATATCTGGAGGACGGCAAGCCGTTCATCATCGAGCGCATCGGAACCTTCGATATTTCCCTGCGTGACCCGACGCTTTTCTATCCCATCTTCCGTGCGGAGAGCAAGGAGAGCTTTGAACGGCTCATGGAACGCTTTCCCCAGCCGGAGAAAGCCGCGCAGGAGTCTGCGACGGAGGAAGCGGAAACGGCTCCCGGCTATCACACCGAGACCGAGGCTGTCTATCCGGCAGAGGAAACCCGTCTTCCGTATGATGTGGTCATTCAGACGCTGCATATCGACGAGCCGGAACCGCCTGCGCAGAACTTCCGTATCACGGACGACGATCTGGGAGTTGGTGGCGCAAAAGCCAAGTTCCGCATGAATATGGACGCGATCAATCTCCTGAAAGAGCTGGAATTTGACGGCAGACAGGCAACGCCCGAACAGCAGGAGGTGCTTTCCCGCTATGTGGGCTGGGGCGGTCTTGCAGACGCTTTCGACGAGACCAAGGAAAACTGGAAAAACGAGTTTGCCGAGCTGTATGCCACGCTCTCCCCGGAAGAATACGCCGCCGCAAGAGCCTCTACTCTAAACGCCCATTACACAAGCCCCACGGTCATTCGTGCCATCTATGACGCAGTGGAGAACATGGGCTTTCAGACGGGCAATATCTTAGAGCCGTCCATGGGCGTCGGCAACTTCTTCGGTATGCTACCGGAGAGCATGGCTTCAAGCAAGCTCTACGGCGTGGAGCTGGACAGCCTGACAGGGCGCATCGCAAAGAAGCTCTATCCCAAAGCCGACATCACCGTTGCGGGCTTTGAAACCACAGACAGAAAGGACTTCTTCGATCTTGCTGTCGGCAATGTGCCCTTCGGACAGTATCAGGTAAATGACCGGGCTTTTGACAAGCTCGGTTTTTCCATTCATAACTACTTTTTTGCCAAAGCGCTCGATCAGGTGCGTCCGGGCGGCGTGGTGGCGTTCGTCACCTCCCGCTATACCATGGACGCAAAGGACAGCGCCGCAAGAAAATATATCGCCCAGAGAGCGGACTTCCTCGGCGCGATCCGCCTTCCGAACAACGCTTTCAAGGCAAACGCGGGAACTGAGGTCGTCAGCGACATCATCTTCCTGCAAAAGCGTGACCGGCCCATCGAGATAGAGCCCGATTGGGTACACCTCGGTGAGAATGCGGACGGCTTCGCCATCAACAGCTACTTTGTGGATCATCCCGAAATGGTGATGGGGCGGCAGGCCTCGGAGAGTACGCAGTACGGAAAACAGGATTTCACCGTAGAGCCGTATGAAGGTCTCGACCTCGGAGAGCAGCTCAGCAACGCCATACGGAATATCCGAGGCACCTATACGGAGGCAGAGCTGCCTGATCTGGGCGAAGACGAAGCAATTACAGATTCCATCCCCGCAGACCCGGACGTGAAAAACTTCTCCTACACCATCGTGGACGGAGAGGTTTACTACCGCCAGAACAGCATTATGACAAAGCCTGACTTAAACGCCACCGCCAAGGAGCGCGCAAAGGGCATGGTGGAGCTTCGGGACTGTGTGCAGAAGCTGATCGGTCAGCAGATGGACGGCTTTATCTCGGATGATGCGATACGGCAGACGCAGGCGGAGCTGAACGAGCTCTATGACAGCTTCACGGCAAAATACGGGCTCATCAACTCCCGCGCCAACGCCCTCGCCTTTGCCGATGACAGCTCCTATTACCTGCTCTGCTCTCTGGAAGAGCTGGACGAAGACAAGAACTTAAAGCGCAAGGCGGATATGTTCACCAAACGCACCATCAAGGCGCATGAGGTCGTGACGAGCGTGGATACCGCTTCGGAGGCGCTGGCGCTCTCTATCTCCGAAAAAGCCGGTGTGGATATGGAATATATGTCACAGCTCACCGGAAAGGATGAAGAATCCCTGTCCTCAGAGCTTCGCGGCGTGATCTTCCGCAATCCCGAAAACAGGCAGTGGGAAACGGCGGACGAATACCTCTCGGGCAATGTCCGTGAAAAGCTGCGTATCGCGCAGTCGGCGCAGAACATGCAGGAAGGCGATTATGCTGACAACGTGGAGGCGCTGAAAGCTGCACAGCCCAAGGATTTGGACGCTTCGGAGATTGAGATACGCCTCGGCGCAACATGGATCGACCCGGAATATATCCGGGAATTCATGTGGGAGACCTTTGAGACCCCGTTCTACCAGCGGAACATGATCGACGTGAACTATTCCACCTATACGGCGGAATGGAACATCAAGAACAAGAGCGCGGTCAGCTATAACAATATCGCCGCGTATATGACCTACGGCACGGAACGGGCAAACGCCTACAAGATTCTGGAAGACACCTTGAACCTCCGGGATGTGCGTATCTATGACACCAAGTACGATGCGGACGGCAAAGAACGCCGTGTGCTCAACAGCAAGGAAACGACGCTTGCACAGCAGAAACAGCAGGCCATCAAGGACGCCTTCCGCGACTGGATATGGAAAGACCCGGACAGGCGGCACGCGCTGGTCACGCGCTACAACGAGCTGTTCAACTCCACCCGTCCCCGCGAGTATGACGGGAGCCATATCACCTTTACCGGCATGAACCCAGAAATCCGGCTGCGGGAGCATCAGCTAAACGCCGTCGCTCATGTGCTTTACGGCGGCAACACGCTCCTTGCACACGAAGTGGGCGCGGGCAAGACCTTTGAAATGGTCGCCGCCGCCATGGAATCCAAGCGTCTCGGTCTCTGTCATAAATCCCTCTTTGTCGTCCCGAACCACCTGACGGAACAGTGGTCGAGCGAGTTTTTGCGGCTGTATCCCTCGGCAAATATCCTCGTCGCTACGAAAAAGGACTTTGAGCCGAAGAACCGCAAGAAGTTCTGCGCCCGCATCGCCACGGGCGAATACGACGCCGTAATCATCGGACACAGCCAGTTTGAAAAGATACCCGTATCCATGGAGCGGCAGCAGCGGCTTCTGGAAGAACAAATCAATGAGGTGGAGGAAGGTCTGCGCGAGCTGAAGGAGCAGCGGGCCGAGCGGTTCACGATCAAGTCTTTGGAGCGCACGAAGCGCGGGCTGGAAACGAAGCTCAAAAAGCTTCAGGACAGCTCCCGCAAGGATGACGTCGTTACCTTTGAACAGCTCGGCGTAGACCGCCTGTATGTGGACGAGGCGCACCATTACAAAAACCTTTTCCTCTATACCAAGATGCGGAACGTGGCGGGACTTTCCACTACCGATGCGCAGAAATCCTCGGATATGCTGCTCAAATGCCGGTATATCGACGAGATCACCGACAGCAAGGGCGTGGTCTTCGCTACCGGCACACCCGTCAGCAACAGCATGACGGAGCTCTACACCATGATGAGATACCTTCAGCATGATGATATCCGCAGAAAAGGTCTTGCCCACTTCGACTGTTGGGCTTCGACCTTCGGAGAGACGCAGACAGCCATCGAGCTTGCGCCGGAGGGCACCGGCTATCGCGCACGGACGCGCTTCGCCAAGTTCTTCAATCTTCCGGAGCTGATGACCCTGTTCAAAGAGGTGGCGGATATAAAGACCTCCGATCAGCTCAATCTCCCGACGCCTACGCCCATCTATCACAATGAGGTGGCGCAGCCCACAGAAATCCAAAAGGAAATGGTGCAGGAGCTCTCGGAACGCGCCGCCAGGGTACACGCACAGCTTGTAGACCCAAGCACCGACAATATGCTGAAGATAACGTCGGACGGGCGCAAGCTGGGGCTTGACCAGCGCATTATTAATCCCGACCTGCCGGACGATCCGAACAGCAAGGTCAATATGTGCGTGAATAACATCGTGCAGATCTATGAGGACGGGAAAGCGGACAAGCTGACCCAGCTCGTGTTCTGCGACCTTTCGACGCCCAAAACCGCCCCCGCGCAGAGAGCCGCCAAGACAGCAGGCGGCAATCTGGACAGCCCTGAGATAAACGCTTTGGAGCGTCTCATCGACAGCGAGAATCCCGATGAGCCCGGCTTCACCGTCTATGACGATATTCGGGAAAAGCTGGTCGCTCGCGGTATTCCGAGAGAGGAAATCGCGTTTATCCACGAAGCGAACACCGAAGCGCGGAAGAAAGAGCTGTTCGCCAAGGTACGGAGCGGTCAGGTGCGTGTGCTCATGGGCTCCACCTTCAAAATGGGAGCCGGCATGAACGTCCAGGACAGGCTTGTGGCACTCCATGACCTCGACTGCCCGTGGCGTCCCGGAGATGTAGGACGGATTTTGCGGACATTCAAAATAAAAAAGAATGTGGAGGTAACAGACAATGGCAAAATCATTATTTGAGGAACTGGGCGGCAAATACGAAAGGCAAGGGGATTATTTGATACCGTGCTTAACTGTACCCGCCGAAGAAGAACAGGCAATAGGCATCTGGGGGCAACGGCATTTAGATTATCTAAAACAGTACCGTAAAGTTACATACACCAATCTTCTTACAAGCGGCAGGCTAAACGCCTACCTTGCCGACATCAACAGACAGGCACAGGAACGCTTTGAAAGGCTCATAGAGGGTATGAAACAGGCACAGGGCATAACGGAACAGCTAAAGGCAGAAAACGCCTTAGAATGGACAGGATGCCTCAATAACATAAGGGCTTGTGCGAGGGAGATTGTGGAAAAGGAAATTATTTTTGCATAAACAGATGATTAGTGGCAGGGGGAAATCCTGCCGCTTTTTCTGCTTTAGTTGCTAGCGTAAAATTTTATTCGGATTAAATGAAAAGAGGACACCACTTTGTGATAAAGTATTTATGGCTTGCAACCAA
>NZ_WKZK01000080.1:0-22649 GCF_009680135.1 Eubacterium sp. BIOML-A2 | reverse complement strand
AGTCATTGTCTGATACTTTATCAGTACATCATGGGTGAACTCTACACCATTATTTCCGAAGGTAAATTTACGCAATCTGCTTTAGTTTGTCAGCTTGACAAATAAAGGGTTAAGGAATATAATTAGATTCAGTATTATACAAGGAGTTAATAAATATGCGGCAAGGTATTCTTAAATAAACTGTCAATTTGATAGTGGGAACAAAAAGTAGCAGTCCCGTTTCACTTTTAATATGGGGCTTAGTTTTTTGTACCCAGTTTAAGAATACTTTTATCATGTAATTTTATATGCCCGAAAACATATAAGTGTTTTGGGGCTATTGGAGTTATTTACCCAGTGATAGGAGTATTTATCACTGGGTATTTTTATGCCCTTTTTTGGGTGTTGATAGGAGGAAAATCACATGAAAATAATTAACTTAGGCATTCTGGCTCACGTTGACGCAGGAAAGACAACATTAACGGAAAGTTTATTGTATACCAGTGGTGCAATTGCAGAACTAGGGAGCGTAGATGAAGGCACAACAAGGACAGATACAATGAATTTGGAGCGTCAAAGGGGAATCACTATCCAGACAGCAGTGACATCTTTTCAGTGGGAGGATGTAAAAGTCAACATTATAGATACGCCAGGCCATATGGATTTTTTGGCGGAAGTATACCGTTCTTTATCCGTATTAGACGGAGCAGTATTATTAGTTTCTGCAAAGGATGGCATACAGGCACAGACCCGTATACTGTTTCATGCACTACAGATAATGAAGATTCCGACAATTTTTTTCATCAATAAAATTGACCAAGAGGGGATTGATTTGCCAATGGTATATCGGGAAATGAAAGCAAAGCTTTCTTCGGAAATTATAGTGAAGCAAAAGGTTGGGCAGCATCCCCATATAAATGTAACGGACAATGACGATATGGAACAGTGGGATGCGGTAATTATGGGAAACGATGAACTATTAGAGAAATATATGTCAGGGAAACCGTTTAAAATGTCAGAACTGGAACAGGAAGAAAACAGGAGATTCCAAAACGGAACGTTATTTCCCGTTTATCACGGAAGCGCTAAAAACAATCTGGGGATTCGGCAGCTTATAGAAGTAATTGCCAGTAAATTTTATTCATCAACGCCTGAAGGTCAATCTGAACTATGCGGGCAGGTTTTTAAGATTGAATATTCAGAGAAAAGGCGGCGTTTTGTTTATGTGCGTATATATAGCGGAACATTGCATTTGAGGGATGTTATTAGAATATCTGAAAAAGAGAAAATAAAAATCACAGAGATGTGTGTTCCGACAAACGGTGAATTATATTCATCCGATACAGCCTGCTCTGGTGATATTGTAATTTTACCAAATGATGTTTTGCAGCTAAACAGTATTTTGGGGAACGAAATACTGTTGCCGCAGAGAAAATTTATTGAAAATCCTCTCCCTATGCTCCAAACAACGATTGCAGTAAAGAAATCTGAACAGCGGGAAATATTGCTTGGGGCACTTACAGAAATTTCAGATGGCGACCCTCTTTTAAAATATTATGTGGATACTACAACGCATGAGATTATACTTTCTTTTTTGGGGAATGTGCAGATGGAAGTCATTTGTGCCATCCTTGAGGAAAAATATCATGTGGAGGCAGAAATAAAAGAGCCTACTGTTATATATATGGAAAGACCGCTTAGAAAAGCAGAATATACCATCCACATAGAAGTCCCGCCAAATCCTTTCTGGGCTTCTGTCGGGTTGTCCATAGAGCCGCTCCCTATTGGAAGCGGAGTGCAGTATGAAAGCAGAGTTTCACTTGGATATTTAAATCAATCGTTCCAAAATGCGGTTATGGAGGGGGTTCTTTATGGCTGCGAGCAGGGGCTGTATGGATGGAAAGTGACAGACTGTAAAATCTGTTTTGAATATGGATTGTATTATAGTCCTGTAAGTACCCCCGCAGACTTTCGGCTGCTTTCCCCTATCGTATTGGAGCAGGCTTTAAAAAAAGCAGGGACAGAACTATTAGAGCCATATCTCCACTTTGAAATTTATGCACCGCAGGAATATCTCTCACGGGCGTATCATGATGCTCCAAGGTATTGTGCAGATATTGTAAGTACTCAGATAAAGAATGACGAGGTCATTCTGAAAGGAGAAATCCCTGCTAGATGTATTCAAGAATACAGGAACGATTTAACTTATTTCACAAATGGGCAGGGAGTCTGCTTGACAGAGTTAAAAGGATACCAGCCAGCTATTGGTAAATTTATTTGCCAACCCCGCCGCCCGAATAGCCGTATAGATAAGGTTCGGCATATGTTCCACAAGTTAGCTTAACAGCTTGCAAAAGTCATATAAAATGAGATTTGAAAGGATTAGAGACTAATTATGATGAAATGCGAATGGATATTGTGTCCTGTTTGTGGGAGCAAAACCCGTAATAAAATTAGGAAGGACACTGTTTTGGAGAATTATCCCCTTTATTGTCCAAAATGCAGACAAGAAAGATTGATTAAAGTTGACAACTTGAAGATAACTGTCATCAAAGAGCCAGACGCTTAAGACGCAGAGCCGATGAAATTGTGGAACAATTCACGAATCATCGGCTCTTTTTGTTTCGTATTTGAAAGAACAAACTCACCAAATAAAAAAAACGATATTCGGGTGGGTTATTTTGTTATACCCTAAATTACCCTCTGAATTTGTTTTTAAATTTGGAGGGATTTTTTTATGTCCTTTTTTCGGGCAGTTATCTATCTGCTCATACGAAGCAAAATTTATCAATACATAGCATATCAGAGAACGGCAGGAAACCAGTTAAAAAAATTTCTGCCAGTGCAACGGTACTTCTCACCTTGAAAGTAGAAGTACAATCTCCATACAATAGAATTACTATTTCCTATAACCGTAAAGGTCACAGAGCCTTTGCGGTTTTTCTTTTGTCGATTTTTGTTGGAAAGTGCCGTAGGGCTGTTTCTGATATGCGGTGTCGTTCTCCGCCTCTCCATCTGGATTTTTTACATTTCAAAAATTCAGATGGGAGGTATTTATGGTGAAATATGCACCAAGAAAGGTATATATCAGAGAAAGTGGCGGCTATGTGGAATTATCCTACACGGAGTTCTGCCGTTGCAGGGAATCCGACCAGACCTATATGGACAAGCTGTTTATCCCCATTCAAGGCTGTCTGCTTGAAGTCGTGAGGGAGCAATACACAGACTTCTACCGTGACAAGGAACGGTGGCGTTATCTGCAAAAATTAGATACAAAGAATAGACTGCTATCTCTCGACGGATTTACGGACAGCGAGGGGAATCCTCTGGACTTTATCACTGATGAAGCGGTGGACATTGCAGAAACCGTTGTCAATGCGGTCATGGTGGACAGGCTGAAAGCCGCCCTGCCTTTGCTGTCGGATAGTGAACAGGAGCTGATACAGGCAATCTTTTTTGACGGACTTTCCGAGCGTGAAGTCGGGGCGAGGTTGGGCATAACCCAGAGCGTTGTAAACAAACGCAAAGCCAGAATCCTAATAAAACTAAGAAAGATAATAGAAAATTAAAATTTAAGGCGTTCAGCCCCCTTGTTTTTTCCTTTGGGAAGATGAGGGGGCTTTTCTCTGCCCTCTCAATCAATTCTGATTGGAGGAAGTAAGAATGGCATACAACCACGGACGGGAGGACAGGAAATGGCGTATCTGGAAAGAAGCGGAGGAAAAGCTGCTGCGTGAGTGCGGCGTTGATGAAGCGACCATTGAGCAGATACGCATGGCGGACAGGGCAGACTTCAATTCCAACAGGCGGTTTTACCGATGGACGAATGACGTTGCGGAATATCTTGAGGACATGGCAGGCAGGGAGCGGCAGGCGGAAGTGGGTACGGTTGCGGAGTTACTGGAAGAGATTGAGAGCGAAAATCTCTATCAAGTATTAGTCACGGTGGACGGGCGTACCTTGAAAATCGTCCTGCTGAAAATGCAGGGGTATTCCACAAAGGAGATTGCCCCGCTTGTGCATTTGACGACTGGTGCCATCTATGCGAGGTTAGACCATCTGCGGAAGAAGCTGCGGAAAATTTTATAGCTTCTAAAACAGCCTGCCATCCTGCGGGCTACTGGGTGAGGGATGGAAATCCCCTCACTCATTTTTTGCAGGAGGACAACAGGATGGCATACAGGGTTAAGGCATACACGCTTCGGGAGGAATCCACGGAAAGCGGCACAAGGTATTTTATCAGCTTTAAGGACGGGCAGGGCAAATCCCACGAGTTGGAAGTGTCGGAACAGTTCTTTATGGAGTTTCGGCAGATGGAGCGCAGGAACAGGAATCTTTTCTAATGGGACGAGCGGCACAGGGAGTTTAACGAGGTATGGGACGAAACCCTTTACAGACGGGCGTTGCGTGTGCCTAAGAGCCTTGATGAACGCATGGTTGAGGAAGAACGGAATGAAACGCTCTATAAGGCGGTTGGGAGCCTTCCAGAGATACAAAGGCGGCGTTTCCTGCTCTACTACGAGTATGAGTTCAATTTTTACCAAATCGCCGCTATGGAGCATTGCACCGCTTCGGCAATACAGAAATCTGTTGCGATTGCAAAGGAGAAAGTAAAGGCGGAAATTGAAGAAATATCTCCAACCGTGACCGACACCGCCCGAAAAAGAAATCTGTTTTTTATTTGTGTGGGATTGGCGGCATTACATACTCTCACTTTTTTCCGTGGGAGTAAATCTATTTTTAAGGAGGTCAACGCCTATGTGCAACGAAAACAAAGACACCGCCCGAAAGGAGGAAAGCCATGCAGAAGTTACAGACAGTCAACGCCGAAACGCTCCTTTATGAACCGCTTGAGAAACCATCCTTTGTGGTGGACAGCCTTATCCCGACAGGCTTATCGCTGTTCTGCGGCTCACAGAAGATAGGCAAAAGCTGGCTCATGCTGAAGCTATGCTTATGCGTGTCGCAGGGAATCCCTTTATGGGATATGCCGACAATGGAGGGCGATGTGCTTTACCTCTGCCTTGAGGACACGTTCTGCCGCATACAGGACAGGTTATTTCGTTTGACGGACGAAGCAAGCGGGCGGCTCCACTTTGCCGTGGCAAGCTGCAAGCTGTCAGACGGTCTTATCGTGCAGCTTGAAGATTATCTGAAAGATTACCCAGACAGCAGGCTCATTGTCATTGATACCTTGCAGAAAGTCCGTACAGCTTCAAAAGACAATGCCTATGCAAGCGACTATGGGGACATCTCCCTCATCAAAGACTTTGCCGACAGGCACTCTCTGGCGGTCATTGTCGTACACCACATCCGAAAGCAGAATGACAGCGACGTGTTCAACAAGGTGTCTGGGACGACAGGATTAACGGGGAGTGCGGACGCTACCTTTGTTCTGGAAAAGGAGAAACGTGCGTCTGACACCGCCAAGCTGTATGTGACGGGCAGGGACACGCCTTATCAGGAATACACGCTGCGTTTCCGTGATTGCCGTTGGGAGCTTGTGGAGCGGAAAACGCAGGAGCAGCTTGCGAAAGAAACGATACCAGATGTCCTTTTTCGGTTGGTGGATTTTATGAGGGATAAGGAAGAATGGATAGGCACGGCAACGGAACTGTTAGCCGCTATGGGGGAAACGGAAACCATACCCACGGTGATTACGAAATGGCTGAATGAATACCGCACCACATTTTTAAGCGAGAACCGTATCTGCTACCAGTACAGCCGCAGGAAAGACGGCAGGCGGATTGCCCTTGCAAGGAGGGCGGGTGACAGCGGTGATGGTGGTGACAGCGATATTAGGATACCCCCCTGTTACTGTCATTGACGCTTAAAGCCATGTAAAGCTGGCGGCTCTGCCCTGCGGGTGACAGCAGTGACGGTGGTGACAGTGATTTTAGGATACCCTGCCGCTGTCATCCCTACGGGAGAACACCCCGTAAACGCAAAATGCAGGCGTGAGATTTACTCGCCCTTTTCGGTCGTGTAAAACCACCCCTGCGGTCAGAAAAATCATTCCGATTTTTCCGACTGCGTTTACAGGGTGTAACACACTACACTTTGCCCTGCAAAGTCGTGTGCCAGACGTTCCCTCTGGACTCCCTTAAGGCAGGGCTGTGCCCTGCTATCCTACGCCTTACGGCTTCGGATAAAAGAATGGCGGCATGACGGTGACGGCTCTTGCGAGGGGGGTATCCCAAAAACACCGTCATCATCGACATGACCGTCATGCAGGGGGTGAGGGTGACAGTTGCGGCAGTCGGCAGGGGGTATCCCAAAACTGCTGTCACCACCGTCACCGCTGTCACCCCAAAGGACGGTCACCCGCCGAAAGAAAGGAGGAATCCGCCTATGCCTTATGCAATCCTGCGTTTCCAGAAACGAAAAGCGGGCGGCGTTGCGGCTTGTGAACGCCACAACGAGCGGAAGAAAGAAGCCTACAAAAGCAACCCAGATATAGATATGGAACGCTCTAAAAACAATTACCATCTCATAGCACCACCAAAGTACACCTACAAGAAAGAGATTAACCGCATGGTAGCCGAAGCGGGGTGCAGGACAAGGAAAGACAGCGTGATGATGGTGGAAACGCTCATCACAGCTTCACCAGAATTTATGAACCAGTTACCGCCCGAAGAACAAAAAGCGTATTTCCAGACGGCTCTTGACTTCATTTCGGAGCGTGTTGGAAAGCAGAATATCCTCTCCGCTGTCGTCCATATGGACGAGAGAACGCCCCATATGCACCTCTGCTTTGTGCCGATTACGCCAGACAATAAGCTGTCAGCGAAAGCTATCTTAGGCAACCAGAAATCATTATCCGAGTGGCAGACCGCCTACCATGAGCGGATGTCCTCACGGTGGAATCAGCTTGAACGGGGGCAGTCCTCAATGGAAACCAAGCGGAAACACGTCCCCACATGGCTCTATAAATTAGGCGGCAGGCTTGATAAACAGTATGAAGAAATCGTGTCTGCCCTATCCGACATCAACGCCTTTAACGCAGGGAAGAAAAGGGATAAAGCGTTAGATTTACTCTCTGCATGGCTGCCAGACGTGGAGAAATTCTCTAAGGAAATCGGGAAACAGCAGGCGTATATCGACAGTTTGAAAGAGAGAATTGGGCAGGAATCAGACTATGCGGGGCGTATGCGTGATGAAAAGTACGAGCAGGAACTAAAGGTGCAGAAAGCGAATCAGAAGATATTTGAATTGCAGAGAACCAACGAGCAGATGGGGCGGCTGCTGTCAAAAATACCGCCCGAAGTGTTGGAAGAATTGCAGAAAAATCATAGAAGCAGAGCGAAAGAAAGGTAGATATGTGAATGAAGAAACAGGATTTTAAGGTGTTAAAGACCAAAGACTTGTACCCGTTCCCCGACAATCCGTTTCATGTGGCAGAAGATGAAACACTGTCAGAGTTAGCGGAAAGCATCAAGGAATTTGGCATTGTCACGCCGATAATCACACGCCCGAAAGAGGACGGGGACGGTTATGAAGTGATTGCAGGACAGCGGCGTGTCCGTGCTTCTGAACTTGCAGGGATAAATACCGTGCCTGCGTTTGTCCTGCCCTTAGACCGTGACCGAGCCATCATCACCCTTGTAGACAGCAATTTGCAGCGTGAGAATATCCTGCCATCGGAGCGGGCGTTTGCTTACAAGATGAAATCCGAAGCCATGAAGCGGCAGGGTTTCCGCACAGACTTAACCTCGTCACAAGTTGTGACGAAGTTGCGGACGGACGACAAGGTGGCACAGGGCTTCGGCGTGGGCAGGATGACCGTGCAGCGTTTTATCCGCCTGACGGAACTGATACCGCCGATTTTGCAGATGGTGGACGAGGGGAAAATCGCCCTCACGCCTGCGGTGGAACTGTCCTTCTTGAAGAAAGACGAGCAGGAAAACCTCTTTGCCACGATGGAGAGCGAAGAAGCAACGCCCTCACTCTCACAGGCACAGCGGATGAAACAGTTAAGCCAGAGCGGGCGGCTTGACATGGATACGATATTTGCGATTATGACGGAGGAAAAGGGCAACCAGAAAGAAACCTTGAAAATCAACACAAGCAAGCTGAAAAAATACTTTCCGAAGAACACAACGCCGAAGCAGATGGAGGAAACCATCATCAAACTTTTGGAGCGTGAGTTGCAGAGGAAACGCAACCGTGACAGCCGCTAATCTTCTTTTTTCGGGAAGTAAATACAGAGAGTTGAGGTATGGAGAATGAGAGAAATCCAGTATGAAATCGTAAAGGAAATCGCAGTATTGTCTACGGGCGACAGTGGCTACACAAAGGAAATCAATCTCATTTCATGGAATGGGAAAGAGCCGAAGTATGACATCCGCAGCTTTTCCCCGAACCGTGAAAAGTGCGGCAAGGGAATCACGCTGAACGCTGATGAAGCGGCGGCACTCCTTAAAGCATTACAGAAAGAATTAAACAGCGAGGATTAATGGTATCTGATTGGCAGGGCGGGGACATTTCCAAACTCTTCCCTGCCCTGTCTGGAAAGGAAGATTTAAGTATGGGCGAGGATAAGAAAGCAGATAAAAAGAGAAAGCGTATCGTGCCAAAAGCACCAGTGCAGATGATAATCAGCCGTGAATATGTCGGCACACAGACCGTTACAGAAGCGTTTGTCCCGATTATCTCCGAGGATATTCGGAAGAAGATTGCCGAGGGCGACACCTTCGACAATGAGGGGCTGTCCGCTTAGAATGTACGCAATGGGACATGAAAACAGATAGGACAGATACGGAGGTTTTACAGTATGGCAGGAATCAAAGAAGAAAAGAAAATCTATTTAGTCGGCATTTATTGCCGCTTATCTAAAGACGATGGTACGGATAACGAGAGTGCGAGCATTGCGACACAGAAATCCATCCTCACGGATTATGTGAAAAAGCAGGGATGGCACATAGCAAAAACGTATGTGGACGATGGTTATTCTGGTACAAATTTCCAAAGACCAAGTTTCCAGAATATGATAAAAGACATTGAAAGCGGTCTGATAAACTGCGTGATTACGAAAGATTTATCCCGTCTGGGGAGAAACTATCTTGATTGTGGGTTATATCTGGAAGTTTTCTTCCCAGAGCATAACGTGAGGTATATAGCGGTCAATGACGGCGTAGATACCTTGAATAAATCTGCTATGGACATCACGCCTTTCCGCAACATTTTAAACGAAATGTATGCCGCTGACATATCTGTTAAGATAAAATCGGCATATCGGGCGAGGTTTCAACAGGGGAAATTCATGGGAACTACCGCCCCTTATGGCTATATCAAAGACCCTGCCGACCACAACCATCTGCTGATAGATGATAAAGTGGCACATGTTGTAAAAGAGATATTCGACCTTGCATTAAAAGGGAATGGAGTTGCCAAAATTTGCAGACATCTTAATAAACAGCATATCCTACGCCCTGCCGCTTATGCGGCGGAGCGTGGCGAAACAGGCTTTGAACGTCATTTTGAGGGGAACGAGGACAAACGCTATATTTGGAGTGGGAACAGCGTGAGGAGCATTTTAAGAAGCCCGATATATGCGGGAAATCTTGTAGGCTACAAACGGATTGCCGCCAATATGAAAAGCAAGAAACGCCCCTCTAAGCTGCCCGAAGAATGGGAAGTGATACCCAATACCCATGAGGGAATAGTCACGCAGGAGGAATTTGATATTGTCCAACAGCTTATTACAAGTCGTAGGCTTCCACAGAACAAGGGAGGATTTGTAAATATTTTTGCAGGCGTTATCAAGTGTGTGGACTGCGGATGTGCTCTGCGGGCAATGAACGTACACAGGAGGAAACGCCCAGAGATTATCGACTGTGTACAGTATTCATGTAATAATTATGCAAGAAACGGAAGAAGCGAGTGTAGTGCCCACAATATAGAAGCAAGGGATTTATTCAATGCCGTTCTTGCCGACATCAACTGTTTTGCGGATATGGCAGTGAATGATGAAAAGGCGGTCAGGGCCATAGAAAAGCGGCTCACGGAAACAGACCAGAGCAGGGCGAAAGCATTAGAGAAAGAACGTAAGAAGCTGAACAAACGCCTTGCGGAACTGGACAGGCTGTTTTCCTCTCTCTACGAGGATAAGGTCATGGAGCGTATTACCGAGCGGAATTTTGAGATGATGTCGGGGAAATACCAGAAAGAGCAGCTTGAAATTGAAGCAAGGCTGAAAGAGGTGACGGAAACTCTTAATGAAAGCTACGAGAAATCACGGGGAATCCGTGACTTCCTCGCCCTTATCCGAAATTATCAAGGCTTAAAAGAACTGGATGCAACAGTTATAAACGCACTCATAGACAAGATACTTGTTTCGGAGCGTGAGAAGATGGCAGACGGAACAGTGAAGCAGGAAATCAAGATTTACTATAAATTCATCGGCTTTGTCGATGAATTACATATCATACCTACAAAACGGTGGGCAGCAATGCCCGCTAAAAATTGTACGGTGTGCGGCGTTGAATATGTCCCGGGCTCTGGTGCATCAAGGTATTGTCCTGCTTGTGCCAAGAAGATACGGAGGGAGAAATCAAACGAGAGCAAACGCAGGAGCAGAGAACAGAAAAGGATAGCATGTATGAACTGTCCGCAAAAAATGACCGACTGACCTGGAACAGCGCAGCGGCCGCATTATCCGGCAGGGAAACATGAATCCCGAGGTGCATATCTACCGCTATGTCACCGAATCCACCTTCGATGCATATCTCTGGCAGACCGTGGAAAACAAGCAGAAGTTCATCTCGCAGATCATGACCTCCAAATCCCCCGTGCGCTCCTGCGAGGACGTGGATGAGACTGCGCTTTCCTATGCGGAAATCAAGGCGCTGTGCGCCGGAGACGACCGGATAAAAGAGAAAATGGACTTGGATGTGGATGTGGCGCGTCTGAAGCTGATGAAAGCGAACCATCAGAGTCAGCAGTTCCGTCTGGAGGACAATCTTCTCAAAGTCTTCCCCGAACAGATACGGCAGAACGAGGGCTTCATCGAGGGCTTTACCGCCGATCTGAAAACGCTCTCCGAGCACCCACACCCCAAGGACGGATTTGCCGGAATGAAGGTCAAGGGCGATCTTCTCACGGACAAGGACAACGCCGGAGCTGCTATCCTCGAAGCGTTCAAGGACGCAAAAGGCATGGAACCCGTTCCCATCGGCAGCTATCGCGGCTTTGCCATGTCGCTGACCGTGGAGGACTTCGGACGGGATTTTGTGCTCACGCTCAAGGGTAAGATGAACCATCGCGTGACGCTGGGCAAGGACGCCCGCGGCAATCTCACCCGTATCGAAAATGCGCTGAACGCCATACCGGAGCGTATGCAGGCGGTACAGGACAAGCTCGCAAATCTCCGCGAACAGGTGGAGACGGCAAAGGCGGAGCTGGGGAAACCCTTCCCGCAGGAAGAAGAGCTGCGGACGAAATCCGCACGGCTTGCCGAGCTCAATGCCGAGTTGAACATCGACGACAGAACGCCGATGGAACAGATGGCGGAGGACGCGCCCTCTGCGGAGATCGCAAAGGCAAAGCCGTCTGTACTGGAGAAGCTGAAAGCGCCGATCCCGCACGCTCACTCCGAAGCGAAAACCAAGCATCGGGAGACGGACGCCCGATAAAAAAGGGCTGCGGCAAGGCGGAAGCTTTGCCGCAGTTTTCCCCTTATGAATCCAATGAAAGGACTGGAAAAACAAGTTATGAAGGATATACCTGTTTACAGATTTCCCGCAGCCTATGCGCGGGAGAATAACGAACTGGAGCTCTACCGCGCCTCAAGCAAGGCGAACACCGCCTGCAAGGAGGCAATCGAGAAAGCGATCTCCGAGCATTATTACGATAATGTTCTGCATAAGGAGGCGGTCGCGCAGGTTGCGGAGAAGTTCGGGTATGAGCGTCCGTTGTACCTTTTGGCAATCACCATCCGGCAGAAGGATTGGGACGGACGCTTCTCAAACGACAACAAGGCATGGGCAAAGACCGTTCCCGTAACGGAAAACACCGACGCATGGGGTACGGATCGTAACTGCTATCTTGCGGTAAACAGTCACAGCGGACTGGTCGATCTGTTCACGAAGCTGGCGCGTGAGGAGGCAAAAGCCCATGAGCGCAAGCCGTCTGTTCTCGAAAAGCTTCAAAAGCCGCTTGCAGAGCCGAAGCCAGTTTCCGAAAAAAGCAAAGGACAGGAGCTATGAGCGCGCAGTTTATGCGCCGGAACATCCGTATCTCCGTGCGTCTGACGGAGGAAGAACACCGGCTGCTGAAAGAAAAAATGGAGCGCATCGGCGTGACGAATCAGGAGGCGTTTCTCCGCAAGATGGCGCTGGACGGTCTTGTGATAAAGCTGGACTTGCCGGAGCTGAAAGAAATGCTCTCGCTCCTGCGCTACACGAGCAATAACATCAATCAGATCGCCAAGCGTCTCAACGAAAGCGGCAGAGCCTACGAAACAGACTTCGCGGATATTCTGGAAAAGCAGGAACAACTTTGGGGGCTTGCCAATGAAATCCTTATGAAGCTGTCCGCGATTCAGTGAGCGTGCAGGGGTGTCGGGAAAACTTCTTCCCGACATCCTTGCTCCGTTACATATCTTCCGATATGATGGACTCAGAAAGGACGGGATTGACAATGAAATTCATTCTGAAAATTCTTCTTGCGCCGGTCATGCTGACCCTGTGGCTGATCGAGTGCCTGTGCAAGCTGGCGCTCAAGCTCTCCTCCATTATCTTTGTTCTGGCTTCCCTCCTGTTTGTTGCGGTAAGCATCTTCTATTTTACGCACGGCTCCGCGCTGAACGGCTGTATCGGTCTGGTGATCGCGTTTCTGCTCTCACCCTACGGATTGCCGATGCTGGCAGTAAAGCTCCTTGCGTGGTTTATCGCCATGCGGATGCTGCTCAAGGAGAGGGTTTACGGATAAAGCGAAAACATAGAAAACACGAATCGGCGCAGGCTCGTCCTGCGTCTTTTCTTTTAGGAGGCAATATGGCAACAACACGAATTATCCCCATGCACCTGAACAAAGGGAAAACGCTGGCACAATGTTTGGCCGACAGGACGGAATACGGGATGAACCCGGACAAGACCGACGGCGGTGAGCTGATTTCTTCTTTTGCCTGCGAACCGGAGACCGTGGTTTCCGAATTTGCGCTTTCCAAGCGTGAGTACCGGGAACTGACAGGACGGGTACAGGAAAGCGACATTATTGCGTATCAGATACGGCAGTCCTTCAAGCCAGGAGAGGTTTCACCGGAGGAAGCGAACCGTATCGGCTATGAATTTGCGGAACGATTCCTGAAAGGCAATCACGCTTTTATCGTATGCACCCATACGGACAAATCCCATATCCACAATCATATCTACTGGAACTCCACGACGCTGGACTGCACACGGAAGTTTTCTAATTTCATCGGAAGCTACCGGGCAGTCCGCAAGCTCTCCGACCTGATCTGCGCAGAGCACCGGCTGTCGGTTATAGAGAACCCGCAGAAGCACGGGCTGAGCTACAATAAGTGGCTGGGCGGACACGAAAAGCTCTCCAACCGCGATCTTCTCCGCATGGCGATAGACGCCGCTCTTGATAAAAAGCCGAAAGACTTTGACGCGCTGTTGGCGCTTTTGAAAATCTCCGGCTATACCGTTTCCCGAAAAGGCAGGCTGTCGCTTCGGCATGAAAACCAGAAAAAGAGCATCCGCCTGGATTCCCTCGGTGAAGGATATTCCGAGCAGGAGCTCCGTGCGGTTATTGCAGGAGGCAAAACGCACAATCCCTTCGTTAAGAAGAAATACCCGAAACGGAAAGAGCGTACCACGCTGATCTCCGAAATCGAGGCAAAGCTCAATTCCGGGAAAGGCTACTGGTACGATCAGAAGATGAAGGTGGTCAAGCTCAAACAGATGGCGAAGACTTTTGTATATCTGGAAGAACAGGGCTTTGCCGATTTTGCCGCGCTTTCAAACGCCGCCGCTTCTGCCGAAGAGAGATTTAACGAGCTGAAGGCGTCGATCAAGGCGGCGGAAACGCGAATGAGCGAGATACAGACTTTGCGGACGCATATCATCAACTACTCCAAGACCCGCGAGGTTTACGCCGGATACCGCAAAGCCGGATATTCCAAAAAGTATCTTGCGGAGCATGAGAGCGACATCATTCTCCACAAGGCGGCGAAGAAAGCCTTTGACGATTTCGGTCTTAAAAAGCTCCCTACGGTCAAGAGCCTGAACGAAGAATTTGCACGGCTGCTGACCGAGAAAAAAGCGGCATACGCCGACTATCACAAGACGCAGGAACAGATGCGGGAGCTTATGATCCACAAGGCGAATGCCGCTTATCTGCTGGGTCTGGAGGAACGGAAACAGCAGACCTTAGAGCGTCAGCGGGAGGAAAAATAGCGATGCACATCGCGCAGCCACAGATGAAATCTGTGTCAAACGGGGTATGGGGAACTCCCCATCAAGCCGCAGGCGGGAGCTCGTCAGAGTTCCCGCCTGCTGTCTTTTGGCTCCAAAAGACCTTGCTTGCCGAATTGTTCTGAACACTGTATTGCTTTTTTGCCAACTCAGAGAAAAAATTTACAAGTTAGACCTACGTTTTTCCGGTGCAGGACTTGAAAAATGCGGACAAACCGTTTATAATGATAGCGATAATATCGTAGTATTGAAACTATCGTTGCGTGTGTGGTCGTCTGTGCTCTTATCTTCATAAAACGAGTGAGGAATAAAAATGCGAAACCTGGAAAGAGACGCAATCGCTGAAGCAAAACGAAGGCAAGCCTTTTTGGAACATGGCTTCGCCCTGTTTTCAAGTAAAAGCATTGAGGGGATCAGTCTGCAAGACGTGGCGAAGGCCAGCGGATATGGCATTGCGACCCTGTACCGCTACTATAGCACCAAGGCCAGATTTGCTGTAGAGATTGCCAAATGGCAATGGGGCGAGTTTTTCAAGGAGAACCGCAAGCGCAGACCAAGCGATAATTTTGAAGGCATGACGGCTGCGGATATGTTCGACTTCTATCTGGATACTTTTTTGGAGCTATATCGAAAGAACCATGCGCTGCTTCGGTTCAATCAATATCTGAACGTATATATTCGCTCGGAAAGCGTGGATGCCGATACGGTGGAGCTTTACCGGGCGCAGATGAAACCCATTACGGATTTCTTTCATCTGCTCTATGAACGGGGCAGGCAGGACGGCACCATCCGCACGGACATCCCGGAGGAGGAAATCCTCTCCACCACCATCCACCTGATGCTGGCGGCGGTGACGCGCTACGCGGTGGGGCTGGTGTATCAGCCTGAGCGTGGCTTCGATGCGCAAAAAGAATTGGGAGCCTTAAAGGAACTGTTGTTTTCAAAATACGCGGTACCGTAATATTATTCTGGAGATAAAATCACAGCGGATATATAGGAAGCAAGCGGCGCGCGCCCCGCTGTTTTCTGGCGAAAGGACATGAAAAAATGAGCGGAGCTTCAAAAGAAGTATTAAGCAAGCGAAAAATCATGCCGCTGGTCAGCCGGGCCTTTGCGCCCGGAAAAGCCCGGGAAATCATAGAAGCCATCGAGGACCCCGAAGAAAGAGAAATGGCGTGGGCGGAGTATTGCCAGTATACGGGACGCGCCGAAGAAGCGGTCTTACGCGCCAAACCTTTTTTGACCCATGACGATCTGAACCTGCGCTTCTCCGCTTATATCGTCTGCTTTATTTCCGGCCTTGCCACAGGCGACGCCGACGGCGCGCGGCAGGCCCTTCTCGATCTAGAAAGCATTGAGAAAGAAGAACACGTCCCAGTCAGCGGCGCGTACTGTGCCAACGTCATCAAGATCATGCTCTTCCTGAAAGAAACGGAGTTTTCAGTAGACGAGAAGATACCGGATGCGCTGCCGGAGGGAGCCAGGTTTTTTGTCTGTTATTTCCTGGCGCTCAGAGAGTTTCTTCGGGATGAATACGAAAAGGTCGTGGGGATGGCGCAGGCGGCTCTGATGATGGGCGGGAGCGACTACCCCATTGCCGCCATCTATTTGCACCTCATATCCGCCGCCTCTATGGTGCGGATCAAGAAAATCCAGGAGGCGGAGCGGCACTTTCAGCTTGCGTGGGAAATTACCGAGGCCGACAGACTGATCGCGCCCTTCGGGATGCAATATATCATGCTTGCCGGCCTGAACAAAAAGAGCATCAAGAAGAATAACCCCGAAGAATACCGGGCGATCAGCAGATATGCGGACGAGTTCATCCCGGCATGGATAGCGGCTCATAACGGTCTTGTGGACTGGCACGAGGATCATGGGCTGACAAAAACAGAGCATATAGCGGCCATGCTGTTTAGAAAAGGCTTGAGCGCAAGAGAGATCGCCTCCTGCATGAGCATATCGGTCAACACGGTCAAGCGGCACATTGCCGCCTCCAATCAAAAGATGAGCACAAAAAGCCGCGAGGAGTTTCCAAAGAATATTATTCGCTGAAGGCAAAAGGACAGCGCGCGGCGCTCCATGCGCAGAGACGGAACGAGGAAATGATACTTTTTTCGCGTTTTTTGGGTAATATTCAAGCGGTCATCAGTCGAGTATAATGAGGATTGGAGAGATATGCCCTTTTGGGCGCCCGCACACATACCACATCGGAGGAATCCACATGAAACGACTTGACAATCCCGCGAAAATGTGCATAATCGCTTTGGACTGGACTGGACTGGACTGGACTGGACTGGACTGGACTGGACTGGACTGGACTGGACTGGACTGGACTGGACTGGATAAGGGTAACTATACCCTTTTTTCAGCGTACAATTTTAATACCGTAAGAATATTGCGTCATGACCCTGGCGGCATACCGCCTGACGGGGGTCGTGGCGCATTTTTATATGCTTCGGGAGGCGACGCCCCATGAACGAGCAGCAAGGCCCGCGCAGAGCGCCGCCAAACGAAAACCGAAATCAGGTAAAGAATCATTCCATACAAGGAAGTTAAGAGAGGAAGGAACCCGAACATGAAAACAAGTAAAAGCCATAGATTGCTTGCCGCACTTTTGACGCTGGTGATGATCATCACGATGCTCCCCATCAGCGCCTTTGCGGAAAACGAGCCTCCGGCCACGGGCACGGATATCGCCATCGAAAGCGTAACAGGCGACGAAGAGATTGCCACGGAAGAAACCGGAGAGGAGAAGGAACAGGGCGAAGTCGGCGGTGAGGAAAAAACCGCCGAGAACACTCTGTCGCCCACGCCGGAACCGACCTCGGAGCCAGCGCAGGGTGCGAATGACGAGACACCCTCTGTCACCACTTTCACCGTCAGCTTCAAGTCAAACGGAGGAACTAAGATCGAGGATCAGCAGGTGGAAAGCGGCAATGCCGTTCAGGAGCCGGATGCTCCGGTCAAAGAAGGCTTCGTTTTTGACGGCTGGTATGAGGATGCTACTTTTACAGTGGTCTTTGACTTTGCATCGCCTGTCACAAGCAATGTTATACTTTACGCAAAATGGACGGAGGCCGCGCCGGAGTCCACGCCCGAACTGACGCCCGAAGCTACGGACGACAAGGAGGAGGCAGGCGCGCCGGATAACAGAGATGACAAGGAAGATGAAAGCGCGCCGGACGAAGCAGGTAAAACGCCGGACGCCGTAATCGGAACGGCCCCCAAGGGCGCGGCTCCCGCGCTGAATGCGCCGCAGGCGGGCGATACAAAGGACGCAGGAGAAGTCAATTTTGGACTCGGAAGAACTTCTTACACGTTCCCAAATGCCAGAGTGGGGTATGGCATAGGGAATGAGGGGTATGGCACAGACAGGGATCATATTAATCCGAAGCCAATCATTATAGATAATTATGAAAGTGAAGACATCGAAGTATCTGTTTCCGGCGGTCAGTATTTTGACGCAAAATTTCAGGGTCATTATAATTTTGTGTATTACAAAAAAATTAGCGGAAATAGTTATGATTTTCTTTATTTCTCTCCAAAATCGGGTCTTTCAAAGGGAAATTATACTGAAACCCTGACCATTACCGCTAAGACCTACGCGAATCCGCAGAGAACCTCGACCAAGACGATAACACTTAGCTTTACGGTCACGGGGCCAACCTATCCCGTCACCGTAACCGCCAACCCGACGGAGGGTGGCACGGTGTCCGGCGATGGAACATACCTGGAGGACGATACCGCCACCGTCACCGCCACGGCCAACGAGGGCTATACCTTCGATGGCTGGTACGAGGGCGGGTACAAGGTCAGCGATCAGGCGAGCTATACCTTCACCGTCACGGGCGGGAGAAGCCTTGTCGCGGTGTTTGAGCCGCTGCCCACCCACAGCGTCACCCTCGCATCCAGTCCCGCGTCTATCGGCGCTGAGCTGGAGGGCGGTGGCAACTATCCGTCCGGCACGGAGATCACCGTAAAAACCGGAAAGTTTATTAACGGAATCGATGGATTCTTCAAATTTGAAGGGTGGTATGCCGGCGATACGAAGGTCAGCGGCGATGTGGTGTATACCTTTACCGTTACCGGCGACACCTCGCTGACGGCAAAGTTCAAAAAGATAGTGGTTTTTCGTTATAATATTTCCAGCGATACCGTTGATCTCGGAGAAGGAATTGAGATCGGTGATATTCAATTGGAAAATGCCGGGAAGCGCCTGCCCTATGCGGAGCACGAAAAAATTACGCTGACCTGGAATGGGAATCCGGTTGGTCAGTGGTGGAATACAACAAAACCAATGTTCGCAGTCGATCCGACTGAGTTGGGCGTGGGTACGCACACGCTCACGCTGAACTATCCCGGCAGCGACGAGTATTTTGCAGCGAGCGCAAATATTACCGTTACCGTTGTCGATACTCACACCGTCACCGTCACCGCCGATCCCGCCGAATACGGCACGGTCACGGGCGGCGGGACTTATACGGATGGCGAAAGCGTCACCGTCACGGCCACTTCCTCCGATGTTTCGCTTTATGGCTTTGCGGGATGGTATAACGATTGGAATGAGAAGGTAAGCGAAGACAAAAGCTATACCTTTACCGTCACCGAGGACGTTACCCTCACGGCAAAATTCAAATCAAAATTAAATACTCTGCTCACCGCGTGGGACGGGCGGAATGCGGTTGTCGATCAGGACGCCGAATTCTATGTAAGCTTTGGCTTAGAGTCTTATGGAAACGATTTGTATTTGGAGATGGATAAAGTGACCCTTACCTGTAGGGGCGAGGAAATCGGCGAGAGGCATACGGTACACCCCAACGGGTTCAACGTTAAAGCCTCCGAGCTGAAATTCGGCTACAACCTCCTTAAGCTTACCTATCCCGGCAGTGAAGAATACTTGTCCAGCAGCGACGAGTTCTATGTGACCGTGGTGAAAAAGCTCGCTTTGTCGCTCGAGGACTTCGCGCCCGAGACCTCGCCGCTGGATACGCCCTATACCGTCAGCGGCAGGCTCGTCGATGAAAACGGCGACCCGGTTGTCGGCAAAAGTCTATCCGCCTACGTGAAGCACTATGAGGGCGCGCCCAGCAGCAAATACTATTCTGCCACCACAGGGGAAAACGGCGTATTCTCCTTTGACGTAAGCGAATATGTGCCCATAAGCCCCAGTGCGATCAATGTAAGATTCACGTACTCGGAGGACGATGAATACAAATACATGGAGACAACACGAACCATCCGCTTCATCAAGGGGCACACCGTGACGTTCGAAATGAACGGCGGGAAGTGGGGCGATCCGTCGCTCGCAACAGAAATAACGGTAGAGGATGGGGAGTATATACCCGACGAGTACCTATATACCGAGCCGCAAAAGGACGGCCATATGTTCCGGGGTTGGTATAAGGACGCAGCCTGCACCGAATATTTTTACGGAAAAATCACCGAGGACGTCACCCTCTACGCTAAGTGGGTAGAGGCGTGTGAGATCACGTTCGACTTAAACGGCGGAGCCCTCACAGATCCGGCATCCGGTACAACGATGCGTTGGGACAAGGGCGTAAGAGTACGTATCGCATCGCTTGGTGAAGCCGAGAACTATTTTACTCCGCCGGCTAACCACTTCTATATCGGCGTTGAAATTGACGGGAAAATCTACGAGCCCGGAGCTGATTACGCGCTGACAAAGGATATCACCGTCAAGCTGCTCTGGCAGGAAAAGACCGGGGGGACGCACACCGTCACGTTCATCCTCGGCGACGGGAAGTGGGAGGATACGTCACTCGATACAGCAATAACGGTGGCGGATGGGGAATGTATACCCTACGAATACGTAAGTGCTGGTGTGACGAGGGACGGCTATGTTTTCGAATATAACTGGTATACGGACGCAGCCTGCACCAATGAATTTGATGTTTATGATACCCCGATCACCGCGGACATTATGCTGTATCCGGAGTATGCGAAGCTGTACGCCGTTACCACCGATCCCAACGGCGGAACCATTAGATACCCGTCATACGAGACGCAGCAGATACCCGAAGGTAGAGGATTATACGTTCACGAGTGGTCGTTTTTCTATGTAAACGCCCCGGATGGCAAGATATTTAACGGCGCTGAAATAAACGGGACAACGTACTACATCGGACAGACCTATACGGTGAAGGGCGACACGACCGTCAAGCTGCTCTGGCGCGAACCGACCGGGGTGAAGCACACAGTCACGTTTAACGGAAACGGTCACGGCACGCCGTCAACCACTTCTATAGAAGTCGAGGACGGTAAAACCCTTTATGATGCGTTAAATTATAACGATAACAGTATCTCCGACAATGGCGGCTGGCTCTTCTTTGCCTACAGCTTAAAGCAAGACGCCGCCTCTCTGGATGACGAGTTTAAATTCGATACGCCTATCATAAAAGATATCGACCTTTACGCCATGTGGTATAAGCCGGTGAAGATCACGACGAACAGCTTGTCCGGCGGCGCTGTGAACGAGGCATATACCGCACCGATCGAGGTCATCGCCGAGGCGCTCTTGCCGCTGGAATTTTTCAAAGTGGCTTGGGGCAGCCTCCCCGACGGGTTGAGCCTTGACTCCAAGACAGGCGAAATCTCCGGCACGCCGGCAACGGCAGGTACGTTTAGCTTTGGAATACTTGCCACAGACGTCATGCGCAACGCAGACATGCGGGAATACACCGTAACCATCACCGGCAGCTCCGCTACCCATATCGTCACCGTCACCGCCGACCCGGCCGAAGGCGGCACGGTTACGGGCGACGGCAGCTTTGCCCGCGGCAGCAGCGTCACCGTGAAGGCCGAACCCGACCAGGCCAAGGGCTATTGGTTTGTCGGCTGGTATGAGGGCGAAAACTATCTCAGTGGGGACGAGGAATACACCATTGCCTCTCTGGAGAAGGACATGGCTCTGACCGCAAGATTCGCAAAGGATTGCACAGTAACGCTGAACATGAACGGCGGGAGGATCGCAGATCCGTATACCTCGGCGATGGTAGAAAGCATTTCCCTTGATTTGTATACATGGTATACACAGGAGGTTCCCACGCTGGAATGGATGGAGGAAGCCATTCAGGACGGCACCTGGATCACCGCTCCTGCAAACAGTGAGTATATCGGTGCGGAGATTACGGACGCAAACGGCACGAAGACCTATCAGCCAGGCGAGGAATATACGGTCATCAGCGATGCAACCATTAAGGTGCTGTGGAAATCAACCGTAACACCGCCGACCAAGCATACCGTAACCTTCAAGGACGGCGATAAGGTACTTGACGTTCTCACGCAGACGGTGAACAGCGGTGAAAAGGCAACGAAGCCCGATCCCGATCCAACGAAGGACGGGTATGCCTTCGAGGGCTGGTACGAGGATGCAACCTTCAACGTCGAATTTGACTTCGATCAGGAGATCACGGCGGATACCGTGGTCTATGCGAAATTTGCAAAAGAGTATACCCTAAGCGCGACGGTCGATCCTGCGGAGGGCGGCACAGTCACCTTCTCCAAGACGAAAGCCAAGGCCGGAGAGGAAGTGACGATCAAGCTGACGCTGAACGGCGGCTATACGCTCAAAGGCATTTCCTGCCCGGTGGACATGATTCCTCTTAACTTCATCGTAGACGAATGGAAGATCGTCATGCCGGAGAACGATGTGACCGTAGCGGTCACGCTGAACGCGCCCCAGCAGCCAAAGGAGTATAATCTCAGCGCAACGGTCGATCCTGCGGAGGGCGGCACAGTTACCTTCTCCAAGACGAAAGCCAAGGCCGGAGAGGAAGTGACGATCAAGCTGACGCTGAACGGCGGCTATACGCTCAAAGGCATTTCCTGCCCGGTGGACATGATTCCTCTTAACTTCATCGTAGAAGAATGGAAGATCGTCATGCCGGAGAATGATGTAACCGTAGCGGTCACGCTGAACGCGCCCCAGCAGCCAAAGGAGTATAATCTCAGCGCAACGGTCGATCCTGCGGAGGGCGGCACAGTCACCTTCTCCAAGACGAAAGCCAAGGCCGGAGAGGAAGTGACGATCAAGCTGACGCTGAACGGCGGCTATACGCTCAAAGGCATTTCCTGCCCAGTGGACATGATTCCTCTTAACTTCATCGTAGACGAATGGAAGATCGTCATGCCGGAGAATGATGTAACCGTAGCGGTCACGCTGAACGCACC
The DNA here is from genome assembly GCF_009680135.1 of Eubacterium sp. BIOML-A2. NCBI lineage: Bacteria > Bacillati > Bacillota > Clostridia > Eubacteriales > Eubacteriaceae > Eubacterium > Eubacterium sp. BIOML-A2. The sequence goes on along the minus strand of NZ_WKZK01000080.1, from coordinate 60 downwards.
CCAGCAGCCAAAGGAGTATAATCTCAGCGCAACGGTCGATCCTGCGGAGGGCGGCACAGT
>NZ_WKZK01000007.1:0-101537 GCF_009680135.1 Eubacterium sp. BIOML-A2 | reverse complement strand
TTGGTTGCAAGCCATAAATACTTTATCACAAAGTGGTGTCCTCTTTTCATTTAATCCGAATAAAATTTTACGCTAGCACTACATAAGAGCATACAGCAAGGAGGCTTATCTTACAAACATAGGATAAGTCCCTTTTTGTATAATAATTGCTATGGTGTCTGAGGGAAGGAGGATGTAAAGAAAAAGGAGGTGGGTTGATGAAGATTGGAGCGGTTACAATCGGGCAATCACCTAGGGTGGATGTAACACCTGATATCCTGCCGATATTCGGCGAGGGGGTGGAATTGCTGCAGGCAGGTGCACTGGACGGGCTGACAAAGGAACAGATCCGGTCTATGGCACCTCTGGAAACAGATTATGTTCTTGTTTCACGTTTAAATGATGGTACGTTTGCCAAATTCGGAGAAAGTTTTATACTGGAAAGGATGCAGACCTGCATCTCAAGGCTGGAAGAGCAGGGGGCGGTTCTCATCATGCTGTTTTGTGCAGGAACTTTTCCGGACATATTTGAAGCAAAGGTACCGCTTGTGTATCCGGCAAAGATTTTGAATGGTTTGGCTCGGGCATTGAGCAAAAACTCCAACATCATAGTGATAACACCTGATGAACAACAGGTGCAGCAGGCATATGACCAGTGGGGGCCGATCATGGAGAAAGTTACTCCCATACCGGCAAACCCCTATGGAGATATGGCTGAAGTGCGGAAAGCTGCGGAAAAAGCAAGGGATATTGACGCGGATCTGATTGTGATGGATTGTATTGGTTTTACAAAAGAGGCGAAAAGCATTGTTTCATCCATCGCGAAGAAGCCTGTTCTGCTCTGCAGGACAACTCTGGCAAGGACCGTCAGCGAAATGTTAGACATTTAAGCAACACAGGTTTACAACTAACAGAGTTTAACACAAAGGAGGCGTTTTAATGAACGAACAAAATAACGGGACACAGGGACAGAAGCATCCGTTAGCGTTAAGTCCGGCGATCTTGATCCTGAACATTATACTTGCAGTTCTGGGTGCGATCATCGGGATGGAGCTGATCGTACGTGTCGGTATCAGCACGAATACGTCTATCGTAGGTGCACTTTTTGCAATTATCCTCTCCAGGATACCGCTTGCAATATTTAAAAAGTATAAGAATATCCATGCGCAGAACCTGGTGCAGACATCGATTTCAGGTGCAACTTTTTCTGCGGCTAACAGCCTGATCCTTCCCATTGGTATTCCATACCTGATGGGGGAAATGCAGCTGGTGGTTCCTATGCTGGTGGGTGTGCTTTTAGCAACCATTATTGATGCAACCATACTTTATAAGACCTTTGATACTCCGATGTTCCCTGCAGATGAGCCATGGCCGCCTGGAATTGCGGCTGCAGAGACCATTCTGGCGGTAGTCAATAAGGGCAAAAAAGCAATGCTGCTTATTGTAGGTATGGGCATCGGTATTGTCGGAAAAGCACTGGGAATTCCGACCGACCTTCTCGGCGTTACATGGATCGGTGATATGTGGGCGCTTGGTGCATTTGGAGTGGGTGCTCTTGTAATAGGTATCAGTAACGACAATCAGTTTAATATGTCCCAATACTATGTGCCTCACGGCATCATGATCGGTGCAGGCCTTGTAGCTTTGATCCAGGTTGGGATTATGCTGTTCAAAAAGGAAGATGGCAAGAATAGCGTTGCCGGCAGGTTTACAAGCAGTATTGCCGATATGAGAGGGGCTCTTGCCAAAGGCTATATTGCATATGTTGTAGTTGCGATCGGTCTTGCGGTGGTATCTGGCATGTATGCTGAGATGTCCGTTCCGAAACTGATTATCTGGGTAATATTTGCAGCGTTCTCTGCAATCGCATCAGAATTGATCGTAGGGATGTCGGCGATGCATTCGGGATGGTTCCCCGGATTTGCCACGGCCCTGATCTTCCTGCTTGTGGGTATGATGATAGGATTTCCGAAGATTCCGCTGGGAATACTGGCAGGTTATACGGCGGCCACAGGACCGGCATTCTCTGATATGGCGTATGACTTAAAGTGCGGATATATTCTCCGTGGAAACGGTGCGGATCCTGAGTTTGAGCGTGCGGGAAGAAAACAGCAGTATATCGCGGAAATTATTTCATTCTGTGTAGCGTTTGTTGTTGTTCTTGCGATGTTTAATACATACTTCGAACAGGACATGTTTGCACCGGTTTCTCGTACCTTCGTAACAACAATTGATGCTGGTTCTAGTCCTGAGATTGCGAAATGGCTGCTGATCTTTGCGATACCGGGTGCGATTATCCAGTTTATCGGCGGTCCGAAGAAGCAGCTGGGTGTCCTGTTTGCAACAGGTCTTCTTGTTGGTACCACAATTACGGGTATCACGGTTATCGTAGCCCTGATCTTCAGAATCATCGTTGTTAAGATGAAGGGGGAAGAAGGACAGAGTATCCTGTACATTCTTGGTGCAGGTTCCATTGCAGGTTCAGCCCTATATAGTTTCTTTACGTCCACCCTGCAGCTGGGAAAAGCGAAAAAATAGCCGGCAGACAGACGGCGTGAAAAAGAAACGGTCAGTTTTCTTCAGGAGGGCGAAGAAAACTGACCGTTATTTTGAAAAATGGAAGAATTCAGGACTTCTCTGCATACTTCCAGGAATTGCATGTTGCCGGGGGTAAAAAAGCTGTTTTTCATCCATGCAAAGTTGAACATGGAATGTGACGAAAAGTTGCGTATATGTATCTGGCTTAGAAGGCCTTTTTCCAGGTTCTCCTGCACGACAAAGCGGTAGATAAAAGAGATTCCAACGTTTTCCATGACCATTTTCTGCACAGTATTGATCGTGCCGATCTCAACATAAGAACGGAAGCTGTCGATATCCTGGTTGTGTGCATGGAGAATCTTCATCAGGTTCCGGTGGGAGTTGGTGTCATTTTCTCGGAAAATCAGCCGGTAACTATTGAGATCCTTGAAATCGACGGTCTTGCCGGCAAGCGGGTGCTCCGGTGAACAGACACAGATTGTGTCGGCTTCAAAGAGTTCGCAGCTCTCATATTCCAGAGGCGGACAATAGGTGTCTATAATACAGAACTGAATGCGGCCCGATTTGAGCTGCTGCAGAAGTGCATCCGCCTCCCCCAGATACATGTTGACCTTTTTGTCAGGGTACTTTTTCAGGTATTGGGCAACCATATGCGGAACAAGGGATTCCCCGGTCGTAGTCAGTGTTCCAAGTTTGAGTTCATCAGGCTGTTCGGGCTGATTTTTGAGCTTTCGTTCTATAATCCGGGAGTCTGATTTGATCGTCTGGGCGTAGGAGCGGAGCAGTTTCCCATGCTCGGTCAGGTGGAGCAGGCGCTTTTCATCGTAATACAGAAGTTTGGTCTTGTAATATCCTTCCAGAAATTTAATGTGCTGAGTGACAGCGGGCTGTGTAATATTCAGCCTGTTTGCCGTCTGAGTATAGTTCCTGGTCTCGCACAGGATGAGGAATGTGTCCAGTTTTTGATCTAACATTTTGCATAAATCCTTTCTGAATTTTCTGGTAATTAACCATATAATCGGAACTTATTAGGTCATAAAATTATGTGATTTCATTTTATACAAAAATTGTGGTAATATCAATATAAATGAAAGCCATCGTAAAAAATATTTTAAGATGGGGAAAGGAAGTGAGATATTGCTGAAACTGGGGATTGTGCAGATGGCAGTTTTGGAGGGAAAGGTTGAAGATAACCGCAGAAAGATTAGAAAGGCTGTAGAAAGCCATGCGGCCGGGGATATTGACCTGCTCTGTTTCCCGGAACTGTGCATCAGTGGTTATGATTTCGAAAGCGCTGTATTGTCTGACAGAGAGGCAGCATTTTTTTCAGAACTTGCAGCAGAGTATGGAATTGCGATTTTGGCGGGAATCCATGTGCCGGAGGGCGATAAACATTATGATACAGCCTGCATCTGGAATGAAAAGGGAGAACTGCTGGGAGAATACCGCAAGATCCACCTCTGGGACACAGAAAATGACTTTTTTGAGAAAGGGGATGAGCTTGTTACAGTGCCGTTCAAGGGCTGGAATATCGGTCTGCTGATCTGTGCGGATCAGGGATTTCCGGAGGTTTCCACACCGCTGGCGCAGAAGGAAGATGCGGATGTCATAATTTATCCGAGCGCATGGGGCGTTGGGTGGGAAGATTTATTTACCACGTGCAGCAAGATGAGGGCAGCGGAGAATCAGGTATATACAGTTTCTTTGAACCGGGCATCGGGAGATGCGCAGTACTGCGGCAATTCGACCGTGTCCAATCCGGACGGGAGTACACTGATGAGGCTTTGTACCACTGATGAGGCTTATGCGAGGGTCGTTTTGGAAAAAGAAAAACTTGAGCAGGCAAGGAAAGGTATTCCCTGGAGGAATATGAAGAGGTATGAAGTTTACAGCAAACTATAAAGAATGAGGGACTTAGGAGGATACTAGAATATGGGCAAGAAAAAAGAAGATAAGGCAGCAATCGTGGACGAGCCGATGACACCTGTGCCGCTGGATCAGCGGCAGAACTGGGTTACACCGGCGGTTATATTCGGCGGACTCGAGTTCTGTGTTCCGATTCTGATGATTGGTGCAACGCTGATCGGGGCGTTTGGAATCAAGGGTATGGTTCCGGTTGTACTGTTTACATTTTTAATACTTACTTGGGGCGGCAATACATTGAGCGGGTACATAGGAGCAAAGACAGGGCTGTCTTCTTCTGTAATTGCACGACAGGGATTTGGTGACAAGCAGGCGAAATTCATCATAGCGCTTGTAATCGGAGTCATCAGCATGGGCTGGTGGGCGATCCAGACATCGGTTACAGGAAATGCACTCTGTGTTATACTGGGGATAGATTATACAACGAACAGAATTGCATGGGCGATTGTTACGATTATCGTTGGATTTCTGTTTGCTATACCGTCTATTATCGGATATTCTTCCATGAAATGGACGGATTATCTCGCAGTACCCTGTGGATTGCTGTTATGCGTGGCAGGTATTTATCTGGCACTGAAGAATGTGGGCTGGTCCAACATTATGAACTATCAGGGCAGCGGGGATATTTCTTTTGCGGCAGGTGTTACTATGTTGCTGGGCATGAATGTTTCCCAGTTTGTAATCGCAGCGGACTATACCAGATATGCAAAACCAAAGTGGAAAGACAACATCCTGATTCCTCTCGGAATTATTGCAATCGGCATCCCGCTTGTATTTATCGGCGCTATTATGGCAGCAGGAAACGGAACTGCCGATATCGTGGCAGTCATGCAGAATCTGGGATTCCCGGTATGGGGATTCATCGTGCTGTGGCTTGCATCATGGACCAGCCAGCTGGTGAACAACTATACAATGGGTCTTTCTTTTTCAAACATTTTAAATGTGACGTCTAATAAAGGAAGAGCGACTGTAACACTGGTCGGTACCGTATTATCAATTATCCTCTCTCTGTGGGGAATCCTGGAGCACTTCCAGGACCTGCTGAGCCTGGCAGCACTGCTGTATCCGGGAATTGCAGGAGTTATGTTTGTGGATTTCTTTGCAAGAAAACAAAACTGGGTAGACAAACTTGGATGGAACTTTATGGCCACATTGGCTATGGTGGTTGGAACGGCAGTGGGTTATGTGACAACTTATGTAGTGAAGATCGGCATTCCGCCGCTTCAGTCCCTGCTGATCACCGGTATTGTTTACTATGCGGCAATGAAAATTAAGGCAAAAACTGCTCCGGATAAATTTACCGAGGGTATGTTTGAGTAAAAAAACAATTTAAAAGAAGGAGTGATGGAAATGGAATATCCAATCGGCGTTGAAATGACAGATTCGTATCAGTCTTATGAGGTGCAGCGTGCGGCCATGAAACTTGTGAAAGATGTCATGCTTGTAAAAGCGGGGGAATCCGTCGTGGTTACAGCGGACACTTCGACTGATATGAGAGTGGTCGATGCGGTGATGAGCGCAGCATACACCATCGGAGCCAATCCGGTCATGATCAAATACCCGACAACAGGCAAGGCGTTTGAAGAGCCATTCCTGCCAATTGCGAATGCGGTGGCTGTAGCAGATGTATGGATCGAGTTTGCATATTATTGTGTTATGCATACACCGTGCTTCCAGAAAGCTATAGCAAATGGGGCAAGGTATACCTGCCTCTGCGGTATGGATACGATCATGCTGGTAAACACTGTAGGTAGAGTAAAATACGATGTAGTGGTTGAGTTTGGCGAGTACCTGACGCAGAAGGTGCAGGCATCTAACGAGATCATTGTGCGTGATGCAAACGGAACAAATCTGAAGGCTTATAACCAGGGAAGAAAAGTAAAACATTCCGGACAGCTCGCAACAAAGAAGGGCTATCCTGTGATGCTCGGCGGACAGGTAAGCTGGTGCCCGGTGGAGGAGACGATCGAGGGTACGCTGGTATTTGACGCAGCGCTGTTCCCGCCGAGTGAGATTGGGCTTTTGAAAGATCCGGTAAGGCTCGAATTCAAGGAAGGCCGCGTGACAGAGATTACAGGCGGTGCACAGGCTGAGATTTTTAAGAAGTGGCTGGCATCGTTTAACGACCCGAATATGTACCGCCTGGCACATTATTCAATCGGATTTAACCCGGGTGTGCGCAAGGCCACAGGAAGAATTGTGGAAGACGAGAGAATCTTTGGATGCATAGAATTCGGCATCGGAAGCCAGGGGGCCAGCCTGATGGGGGCATTCTGGGATGCAGCATCCCACACGGACGGAGTGGTATCTAAGCCTACCATCATCCTGGATGGGGAAGTTCTTGAAGAGAACGGCATATACAAAGAAGAAACCTGTATATCATACTGCAAAAAGCTTGGCATTGCAGAGTATGAATAAAAAACCCGTGTATTCAGTTTAAAGGAGGACAAATAATATGGAATATCCAATTGGAATCGAAATGGCGCCGGAGTATTTATCTTATGAGGTTAGTAAAGCGGCTTATAAATTAGTAAAAGAAGTCATGCTGGTTGAACCCGGCGAGAACGTAGTTGTAACGGGTGATACATCCACGGATAAGAGAGTGCTGGATGCGATTATGAACGCAGCATATATTGTAGGAGCTAATCCTGTGCTTGTTTACGTTCCGACGAATGAGAATGCATACGCAGAGCCAATTGCTCCGCTTGGCAATGCTGTGGCAGTGGCAGATGTATGGATCGAGTTATCTTACTCCTCCATTATGCTGTGTGAGTCCTGGAGAAAGGCAATCGATTTCGGATGCCGCTATATCAACCTGACTGGTATGGATGTAACCATGATTGTTAACTGTATCGGCAAAGTGGATGTGGCGCGTGTTGTTGAACTCGGGGAAGCGCTCAAGGCAAAGATGGAAGCGGGCAATGAAATCATCATCAAGGATGAAAACGGAACCTATCTTACAGCCAGAAATGAAGGCAGAAAGGTCCGCCATTCCGGCCAGCTGGCTACATTTAAAGGATATCCGTTCATGATGTGCGGACAGATCAGCTGGTGCCCGATCGAAGAGACAATCAACGGCAAACTGGTCTTTGACGCAGCTATCTTCCCGCCAACAGATATGGGGATTTTGTCAGACAATGTAGAGCTGACACTGGAAAATGGAATCGTGACAAAGATTGAAGGCGGCAAAGACGCAGAGCGTTTCAGTTCATGGCTGCACTCATTTGACGATCCGAATATGTTCCGTCTGGCTCACTATTCACTTGGTTTCAATCCGGGAGTATCAAAGGCTACGGGACGTATCGTAGAGGACGAAAGAATCTTTGGCTGCATGGAATTCGGTATCGGAAGCCAGGGCAAGATGATACGCGGTAGTTACTGGACAGCTGCATCTCACACGGATGGTGTAGTTTCCAAACCATCCATTATTCTGGATGGAGTTGCAATCGAAGAAAACGGCAAATATGTAGATCCTGAGCTTGCTGAAATCTGCAAAAAAATGGGAGTGGCAGGTTACTAAAAGTAAAACAGGTCTGAAGTAAATGGGGACACCCGGCAGGCTTGTGCCAGGGTGTCCTCCTGTTATATAAAAAAAGAAGGGAATGCAGCGAATGGACATAGAAAAAGTAATTTATTATTTTAAAAAAGTCTGCTCGATACCAAGAGCATCGGGAGATGAGAAGGCGATCAGCGATTATATTGCTGATTTTGCGAGGGAGAGAGGGCTGGAGGCAGTACAGGATTCTCATTATAATATCATAATCCGTAAACCCGCCACAGTACCTCATGCCGGGGAGCCCGTGATTCTCCAGGGACATCTGGATATGGTATATGTAAAGGAAAATGACAGCGGCCATGTATACGCCGACGGGATCGAGGTGAAGGAAGACGACGAATACTTTTATGCGGACGGAACTTCTCTTGGGTCTGATAATGGCATTGCAATCGCGTATTGCCTGGCTCTTCTCGACAGTGATGATATCGCGCATCCCGATCTGGAAGTCGTGTTTACTGTACAGGAAGAAGTAGGTTTGATCGGCGCTGATGTGATTGACATTTCTTCTCTGAAGGGGACGCGGTTTATTAATCTGGATTCTGAGGAGGAGGGCGTATTCTACACTAGCTGTGCAGGCGGTCTGAGATGCCGTATGGCCTGGGATGTGGAGACAGAAACGCTAAAGGAGGCAAGAGTGCCTCTCAAAGTGGCCTTCCAGGGTCTTGCGGGCGGCCATTCAGGCATCAATATCGGAATGGGGCTGGGGAATTCTATTGTGCTGCTCGGAAGGCTCCTGTATGCCCTCAGAGATATGCAGATACGGATCAATGATCTGGATGCCCCCGGAAAGGCGAACGCCATTGCCAGCAATGGTGCGGTATGTTTCTATATAAAGCCGGAGGATCTGGATTCCGTAAAAGCAAAAATACGGGAAGCGGAAAAAACATTCCAGGCAGAACTTCAGTACACGGATTCTATTTCCTTCCAATTAGATGAGGGAAGTCTGCTGGAAGGTGCTGTTGTCTATACGGAAATGTATCAAAAGAAGATTATGAACAGCCTGATGCTTCTGCCCTACGGTGTAGCAGGATATTCTTTTGCGATAGAAGGCCTTATAGAGACTTCTATGAATATGGGGGCGCTGACAATGGAAGACGGAAGGCTTACCCTGCTGATGTCCCTGCGCAGTTCCGTGGAATCACAGAAATATATGCTGAGGGATAAAATCCAGATTATAGCGGATGAGTACTGCGATACCTGTATCTTTGAGAACGATTATCCGGGCTGGCAGTACAGGAAAGAGTCACCTCTTCGGGAGAAGGCAATTGCACTGTACGAAAAATTGTTTGATAAAAAAGCTGAGGTGGCTGCAATCCATGCGGGGCTTGAGTGCGGGTACTGGGATAACAAAAAACCGGGGCTGGATATTATCTCGACGGGGCCAAACCTTTACGATGTGCATTCCACAAAAGAAAAAGTATCAAAAGAATCTATCGCGCATATGTGGAGTTATCTGACTGAGCTGCTGAAAGAATTGGCGTAGTATCTTGGGGATGGGACGCGAAATGAAGGGATAGCCGCCAGCCTCCTAAGGGCACATATGCCGTTGCGAATTGCGGACACAGACCTAAGAAATTCTAAGAAGGAGCCAGCCGCGAAAGTGGGGCACGGGATGGCACAGCACAAGAAATCCGATGATTTCTCGCGCTGGGCCATCCGCATTTATGATTCGGAATCATAAATGCTCCCCACTTTCGCGGCTGGCTCCTTCTAAGAATTTCTAAGGGCTGCTTTAGCAGTTCACAACGGCATATGTGCCCTTAGGAGGCTGGCGGCTATCCCTTCATTTCGCTGGGGGCATCCAATCGGAAGGTGAGAGGCGTTTGTCAGGGGGCGCCAAACGGGGGGAGCGTATTGATTCGCTTGGGGGAACAGGATCGCTCCATACGTTCACAAGGCTGAAGCTTGTAAACTACCTTCGGATTAATTAGATTGGATGGGATGTGGGAAGTGCCCCTTAGGAATTTCTTAGAAAAATTTAAGGTTCTTCTACTTGGAATGAAAAGAGGTTTGTGTTATCCTAAGTGAAAGGCGTTTATTTGATAAGGTAGTGAGGATCCGATTACCTGTATGGGGGCGGATGAATCATGAAGCGCGGATTGAAACAAAAATGCAGATAGATGTCATGCATAAGTAGGAGGAGATAGACAATAATGACACGGATGGAATTCCTTCAGCAGCTGCGCCAGGCGCTTGAAAACGATTTGAGCGGCAGTGTGGTACAGGAGAATGTAGATTTTTATAATCAGTATATATCGGATGAAGTGAGAAAGGGAAAGAGCGAGGAAGAAGTACTTCAGATGCTGGGAGATCCCTGGATCCTGGCCAGAACTGTTATTGATGCCGTGGACGGAACCGACCGTTCCACAGTTTATGAGGCCGGCGGAAGCACTTACGATGACTTCGAGAAGGGGAGAAGCACCCAACAGGAGAATGGGGGACAAAAGATGCGAGGTTTTGGATTTGATACCTGGTGGAAGAAACTGCTGGCAGTTCTGGCAGTCATTATGGTAATTGTTGTTATATTTTCAATCGTAACCGGTCTTGTACGGCTGCTGGCTCCGATACTTATACCGATCATCGTTATTCTGATCATCATTCAGCTTATTAGTGGGCGGCGAAGGTGAGGTTTGGCTGGTATGGGGGCGCCTGTGGATGCGGAAAGACAGGAGTGGCTGGAAACGGGTTATGGTCTGTAAGCCGGAGTAGAGTAAAATAGAAGAAAAACCAGGGCAACCTGGCCACATCACGAGAAGCATGGATGGCTTCTCGCGCTGGGGCCAGGGAGTTTTTTTTGCTTATAAAAGTAAAAGACCGATGGGGGAGCCATCGGTCTTTTGAGGGGAGTATAAATAATTAATAAGGGGTTGTAGAAAGTAACCTTTCTACATTGATAAGTATAATATACAAAACTGGAAAAAGCAAGCAAAAATAAAAAAAATATTAAATAAAAAGATTTATCCGATTTTGTAAAATATGAATAAAAAAGTAGTTTGGCAGGAACAATATGTGTGTACCAAATAAATTTCTCAGGAGGAATACTCATGTCAAACAATTACAGTAACACAAACAACTCAAATAACTCTAACAACTCATCAAAGAACACAAACAGCAATTCATATTCATCTTATTCTGATGAACAGAGCAAGAACAAGAATTCTAACAAGAATTCTTCAAACAACTCTTCTTCTAACAGCAACAAGAATAACAACAACAATAACAACAACAAGAATTCTAACAGCCAGAGCAACAACTACTAATTAGAGCTCCTTTATGCAGGTCAAATTGTAAACTTATGTGACTGTTCACGGGTCTGAACAGTTATAAACTCATTTTGGTACAGGGAAGAAATATTTTGGGACGTGGTAAAGTTAAACTTTACTACGTCCCAAAATTGTATTTAAGAATTTGGAAATGAAAAGTGAAATGAAAGAAATGACGCAAACGGTCATTATTTGTATGCATTGGCTAAAAAAACAGCCAAAAATAGCGGAAATGTAGAAAAATACATATGAAAATTGTAAATAATGGAGATTGATTGTGAACGATTATGAAAGTATAATGATGCTAAGTTCATTGGAAGGGGGTGAAGGAATGATATATACGGTTACATTAAGTGCCTCTTTAGACTATATTGTTTCGGTTCATAATTTTGAACTGGGAGTGACCAATCGGACCACTTCAGAAATGATCCTTCCGGGAGGGAAGGGAATTAATGTCTCCATGATTCTGCAGTCACTGGGAATTGAAAACAAGGCGCTGGGATTTATCGCAGGATTTGTAGGTGAAGAGATCAGGAAGAGGGTCATAGAGATGGGATGCCAGCAGGATTTCATTTTCCTGCCGTCAGGAGTTTCCAGAATTAACATAAAGTTAAAGTCTATAGAAGGAACAGAAATCAACGGACAGGGGCCATATATTTCTACAGAGTACATAGAAAAACTATTTAAACAGTTAGACTCATTGAACGAGAATGACATTCTTGTATTAGCAGGCAGCGTGCCGTATTCTGTGCCGGATTCTATCTACAAGGTTATCATGAACCGTTTAAGCGATAAAAAGGTCTTGATTGTTGTTGATGCATCCAACGATTTGTTGGTTAATGTCCTGGAAAACCATCCGTTTTTGATTAAGCCAAATAGTTTTGAGTTAGGTGAAATATTCGGAAAAGATATCCATGACAGAAAAGATATTATGAAACATGCGAAATTGCTGCAGCAAATGGGCGCCCGTAACGTTCTTGTATCCATGGCGGGAGACGGAGCCATATTAGCAGCGGAAAACGGCCGGATATATGATGCACCTGCACCAAAAGGCAAGTTAAAAAATGGGGGGGGGGCAGGAGACTCTATGGTCGCCGGGTTCCTGGCTGGCTGGCTGGAAGCGGGCGATTATGAAAAAGCCTTTCGGATGGGAGTAGCATCCGGAAGTGCCAGTGCATTTTCAGAGCATCTTGCAACAAAGGAAGAAATATATAAAGTGTTAGAGCAATTTGATGAAAAGCAGTTATGAAAGGGGCGCATATGAGAGAGTTATTAAAACCGGATTACATTTTTGTGAACCAAAGGCCAAAGTCAGCCAGCTTAGACGCCGCATTAGAGCTAATAAGTGAAAAATGCAGTGAATATGCAGGGGTAAGGGCCTCGGAACTGAAGAAAATGTTTTTAAAAAGAGAAAAGATGGATTCTACGGGGTTTGGCGAACAGTTAGCAATCCCACATGCAAAAGTAAAAAGATTAAAAAATCCTATGATTGCAGTATTTCGCTTTGAGGATGGAATAGACTGGAAGTCTATGGATGGACAGCCTGTAAGGGTGGCAATCGCCCTGATTATGCCTGCCGGCGATGAGAATAATACCCATTTACAGGTGCTGGCAAAACTATCAAGAAAACTGGTGCATCAGGAATTTATGGAGATGCTGTTAAAGATTGAAGACAAGATGGAACTGTATAATTACATCATAGAAGAAATGGGGGATTTGGGATGAAATTTGTAGGAGTTACAGCCTGCCCTACAGGTATTGCACATACCTATATGGCAGCAGAAAAGCTGGCGGAAGAAGCAAAAAAAATGTCCATAGGCATCAAAGTGGAGACAAGAGGTTCTGTTGGAATAGAAAATAAACTGACGGAACAGGAGATTAGGGAAGCAGACGTGGTTATACTGGGGGTTGGTGTTTCGGTTGATAAATCCATGTTTAACGGGAAAAAGATCGTAGAGGCTACAGTTTCTGATACGATACATAATACGGATACCGTAATTAAAAGGGCCATTGAAGCAGCGAAAGACGAGAATTACCCGCTGTACACAGGGGGAGGCACAAAAGAAAAGGCAAGTGAAGAACAGGAAGCAGACACGTTTCTTAACTTGCTCAAGAGGATACCAAAGCATTTAATGACGGGCGTGTCCTACATGATTCCTTTTGTTGCGGCGGGCGGAATCATGATTGCCATCTCGTTTATGTTCGGCATTGATGCATCCGGAGTGGAGGGATCCCTTCCATTTTATCTGAATAAGATAGGCGGCATTGCATTCAGCGTTATGATACCGATTATGGCAGGGTTTATTGCATACTCCATGGCGGACAGGCCGGGTATTGCGCCGGGTATGGTAGCAGGCCTGATTGTTACGCAGCTGGATCCCAGCCCGGGATTTATCGGAGGCATCATCGGGGGTCTGCTGGCGGGTATCATAGCATGGGCAATTAAAAAGATTAAAATGCCTAAAGCGCTGGCAGGTTTAAAACCCGTTTTAATTATTCCTCTTTTTTCCACCTTTATCGTAGGCTTACTGATGTATTTTGTGGTTGCACCGCCTTGCGTTATGCTTCAGAGCGCGATGACAAACTGGCTGACCAATATGTCAAACAGCAGCGGCATATTACTGGGGGCCGTAATTGGAGCTATGCTGGCATTTGACCTGGGCGGCCCGGTGAATAAGGTTGCGTACATGTTTGGCGTGGGGCTGCTTGCAGAAGGTGTATATGGCCCCCAGGCAGCAAGTATGGCATCCGGTATGGTGCCATCTCTGGCGATGGCTCTGGCAACTGTCCTGAACAAAAATCTCTATACTCCGGCAGAAAGGGAGAGCGGAAAGACAGCATGGCTTTTAGGCGCATCATTTATAGCAGAAGGGGCAATTCCATTTGCCGGTGCGGATCCGCTTCGGGTTATCCCGTCTCTGATGGTCGGCTCTGCAGTGGCAGGAGGCATGGCAATGGCATTCAACCTTACATTGCAGGCGCCTCACGGCGGTATCTTTGTAATGGGGCTTGTGAATAAACCGTTTTTATTCCTGCTCTGTACAGCGGTTGGCATGGTTATATCTGCGCTAATGGTCAATTTCCTAAAAGGAATGAAGGTTAAGAAAAACAAAAAATAAGAAGGGAAAATTTTATGACATCAAAAGAAAGAGTATTATGTGCGGTGAATCATAAGCCTGTGGACAGGATCCCCCTGGATTTGGGGGGGACTGCCTGCAGCATGGTAGACAAGGCTTACTTTAAGGTCAAGGACTTTTTGGAGATAGAAGGAGAGATTGAGCCGTACAGAAAAGGATCCAATGTATGTTATTATGACGAACGGATTCTGGACAGATTTGATATTGATATCCGGAGAGTTTTTGCAAAGCAGTCGGAGGAATATCCCAAATATCACGATGACGGTACTTTTTCCAATGAATGGGGACTTGTTCAGAGGGACACCGGTTTATATGTAGAGACCGTAAAAAACCCGCTGGAAGATGCGGAACTGGAAGATTTGGATACCTATCCATGGCCGCAGCCGGAAGAGATGCTGGATGTAACAGGAATGAAGGAGAGGGCAAAGAAGCTGCATGAGGAGAACGAATATGCAATATCTCTTCGAATGCCCTGCAATGGCATATTTGAAATCGCCTGTTGGCTGAGGGGGATGGAGAATTTCATGGTAGATACGATAACAGATCCCGAATTTGCCCATGCCCTGATAGAAAAAATATTAACAGTTCAGATAGAGATGTATGGATATCTCCTGGATCAGGTTGGGGAATATATTGATATTGTAGAATCAGGAGACGATTACGGCAGCCAGCAAAGCCTGCTTATATCACCGGATGCATACAGGGAGTTTATCTTCCCGGCCAGAAAGAAGCTGAATCAGGCAATCAGGCAGAAGGCGCCGCAGGCGAAGATTTATCTGCACAGCTGCGGAGCTATTGCTGATATTATTGAAGATTTGATCGACTGTGGTGTTGATATACTAAATCCCGTTCAGACCTCTGCTGTAGGAATGGATCCGGTTACCTTAAAAGATAAATTTGGGGACAGGATTTGTTTCCATGGAGCGGTAGATACGCAGAAAGCTATGACAGGTTCGGTTGAACAGGTGGAGGATGAAGTAAAAAGGCTGATTGATATATTGGGCAGGGACGGAGGATTTATACTGAGTTCATGTAACCATATCCAATCAGATATACCGCCGGAGAATGTGGCCAGAATGTTTGAGTATGCAAAGGAATACTCAAAGCAGTAATTATGCAAATATATGCTTTAAGATTGAATTAGAAGATTCCTAATTGTATAATAAGTGGAAAGCGATAAGCAGGCAATTTGCAGGAGGTGGAGCCGAATGCTGCTCAGAAAAAGGCATCAGGAGATATTAAGGCTGTTGGAAAATAGAAAAAGTGTAACCCTCCAGGAACTGATGGAAGAGTTTTCAGCATCTGAATCTACGATCAGGCGGGATCTTACTGCCCTGCACAAAGAGGGGAAGCTGGTTAAAGTCTTTGGGGGCGCCGTATTGGCTGGGGATACGTTCCATACAAAGGACGAGAAGGTTTCCAACAGAGAAGAGGTTAACCGGACTGAGAAAATCAAGATTGCCAGGTATGCCGCCTCTATGATAAAAAAAGACGATTTTGTATATTTGGATGCGGGTACAACTACCGGGTACATGATAGACTATATCCAGGAGAGGAGTGCTACCTATGTAACTAATGGAGTCTCCCATGCACGGCGGCTTGCAGCCATGGGGTTTAAAACCATGATTATAGGCGGTGAACTGAAAGAGTCTACGGAAGCGGTGGTCGGAGGGGAAGCCCTGAACAGCCTGGAGAAGTTTCATTTTACAATCGGCTTTTTTGGGGCAAACGGGATTACGAAAAAGAACGGATATACTACCCCTGATGTCAGTGAGGCGCTGGTTAAGCAAAAAGCGATGGAAAAATCACAGAAGAAATATATGCTGTGCGATGCGGCCAAATTTGGAAATGTATGTTCGGTTACATTTGGAGAATTTTCAAGTGCCATTATATTGACTAATTATGTTCCTAAAAATATATATGAAAATTCAAGTAATCTTATTGCTATTCGCTAAAAGGACGTATGAAAATTCATTTTATTTTTCATTACTCCGGATAAGGCGTGGCAAAGATATAATTTTATAAATAATGAATAATAAGGCAAAATTCATCTAAAATAGACAATAAACAGGTTTGGGACGTAGTAAAGTTCAACTTTACTACGTCCCAAATTTATAGTAATATGTATACATATATTGAAAAATAAAGATATATTGATATTGTCCGATTGGAGGATTTGATGAATAATAAGCTTGAATTGATCGCACCTTGCCATTTTGGCCTTGAGGCGGTTCTGAAGAGAGAAATTCAGGATCTGGGGTATGAGATTGCACAGGTGGAAGACGGAAGAGTAACTTTTTATGGCGATGAGAAGGCGATCTGCAGGGCAAATATATTTTTGCGTACAGCGGAACGTATTTTGTTGAAAGTGGGGTATTTCAAGGCAGAGACATTTGACGAATTGTTTGAGAATACGAAGGCGATTCCATGGGAGACATTAATCCCGAAGGATGGGAAGTTCTGGGTGGCTAAGGCGGCCTCTGTCAAGAGCAAGCTTTTCAGCCCGTCCGATATACAGTCGATTATGAAAAAAGCCATGGTAGAGCGGATGAAAGTGCATTACCATATGAAATGGTTTGAGGAGAACGGCGCGTCGTATCCGGTCCGTGTATTTTTGATGAAGGATATGGTAACAGTGGGGATCGATACATCGGGCGTATCCCTTCATAAGAGAGGATACCGCCAGCTGTCCAGCAAGGCTCCTATTACAGAAACCCTGGCAGCAGCTCTGATTATGCTGACACCCTGGAGCAGGGAACGGATCCTGGTGGATCCATTCTGCGGCAGCGGCACGTTTCCTATAGAAGCGGCTATGATGGCTGCAAATATTGCGCCGGGCATGAACCGGTCGTTTCTCGCGGAGGACTGGACAAACCTGATATCCCGTCATGCCTGGTATGAGGCCGTCGATGAGGCGAATGATTTGATTGAGGATGACGTGGAAGTTGATATTCAGGGGTATGACTTAGATGCAGACGTGGTGAAGGCGGCAAGACAGAATGCGCAGGATGCCGGAGTGGATCACATGATTCATTTCCAGCAGCGTGATGTCAGGGATTTGAGACATCCTAAGAAATACGGATTTATCATTACCAACCCTCCATATGGAGAAAGACTGGAAGAAAAACAGGCATTGGCATCCCTTTACAGTGAATTTGGCGAGAGCTTCCGCAATCTGGACAGTTGGTCAGCCTATATGATTACCAGTTATGAGGATGCGGAGCGGTATTTTGGACGTACTGCGGATAAGAACCGCAAGATATACAACGGAATGATCAAGACATATTTTTATCAGTTTTTGGGGCCGAAGCCGCCAAAACCAAAAGAATAGAGGAATACGGTTATGGATAAGAGAATCATTTTCGCAACAGGCAATGAGCATAAGATGGAAGAGATCCGAATGATCCTGGATGATATTGGAATTCCGGTATACTCCATGAAAGAAGCCGGGATAGATATTGATATCGTGGAGGACGGGACGACTTTTGAAGAAAATGCGATGATCAAGGCGAAAGCAATCTCGGAGCTGCTGCCGCATGATGTGATCCTCGCAGATGATTCCGGACTGGAGATTGATTATCTGGACAAGGCGCCGGGGATTTATTCGGCAAGGTATGCCGGAGTTGACACTTCCTATGACATCAAAAACCAGATGCTTCTGGATCAGCTGGAGCATGTGCCTGATGAGCAGCGCACAGCGCGATTTGTCTGTGCCATAGCGGCTGTCTTTCCGGATGGGACTGCAGAGACTGTCAGAGGGACTATAGAAGGCATCATCGGGCATGAGATCATAGGGGACAATGGTTTTGGCTATGACCCTATCTTTTACGTACCCGAATATGGCTGTACGACAGCACAGATGGACCCGGAGAAGAAGAATGAGCTCAGCCACAGAGGGAACGCTCTGCGGGCGATGCGTGAGATTATGAAAAAGAAGTATACCCGCAGGGGCACCCCGTAATGTATGCCCCTGCGGGACAGATTTTGAGCTAAAGCTAAAAAATAAGGTATAATTAAAGGGCATCTCATAGTGTATGCCCTTAATAGCAGGAACGCAGCCTTCGGTATAGACATACGCATGAGTTGTCCCGCTGCATATCCTGCAGGCAGATTTTCGGCGGAGCTGTAAATAGTATATAAAAAAGAACAAGGATGAATGGAATGAAAGTATTGATAGTTAGCGATACGCATGGAAACCACTATAACCTGGACCGTATTCTGGATCAGGCCGGTACAGTGGATATGTTTATCCACCTCGGCGATGTAGAAGGCGGAGAGGAGTATCTTGATGCGGTAGTGGACTGTGAAAAACATATGGTAAAGGGAAATAACGACTTTTTTTCTGACCTTCCCAAAGAAGAAGAGTTCAGTATTGGGAATTATAAAGTCTTTATCACACACGGACACGGCTACTATGTATCGCTGGATCCGGAATATATAAAAGAAGAAGGAAAGGCCCGCAATGCTGATATTGTGATGTATGGACATACGCACCGTCCATACCTGGATCAGGGGAAGGAGATTACAGTCCTGAATCCCGGCAGTGTCTCATATCCGAGACAGGAGGGAAGGAAGGGGAGCTACATGATCATGGAGCTGAACGAGAATGAAAAGCCCTGTTTTCATCAGTATTATCTGGATTGAAGGTTTGAAATCAGGCATTTACTGGCCAAATTGGCTGCCTGCGAAAAAAATGTAAAAAAATAAAAAATTATTGTTGACATAAGCTGTGCCTTATTATATAATAACTATTGCGTCACGGGAAAAAGTGACAAGCACAACTACATCGGGGTGTGGCTCAGCTTGGCTAGAGCGCCTGGTTTGGGACCAGGAGGTCGCAGGTTCGAATCCTGTCACCCCGATAGTGCGGGTGTAGTTCAATGGTAGAACACCAGCCTTCCAAGCTGGATACGTGGGTTCGATTCCCATCACCCGCTTTCTTACAGCATCATGTTGTAAGGAGCCGTAAACAGGGGATAATTTCATAAGAGTCTGTAGCTCAGCTGGATAGAGCAACGGCCTTCTAAGCCGTAGGTCGAGGGTTCGAATCCCCCCAGGCTCGTTGTGGTGGGTGTGGTGCAGTTGGTTAGCGCGCCAGATTGTGGTTCTGGATATCGTGGGTTCGAGTCCCATCACCCACCCTTGTTTTATTAGTACTGGCAACGCAGTGTCAGATATAAGTCTTTATTGGGCTATCGCCAAGCGGTAAGGCACAGGACTTTGACTCCTGCATTCGCTGGTTCGAATCCAGCTAGCCCAGTTTGCCTGGGTGCAGGCGGGAATAGTTGAATAGTATGAGGGCGTGTAGCTCAGGTGGTAGAGCACTTGACTTTTAATCAAGTTGTCCGGGGTTCGAATCCCCGCACGCTCATTGAAAAAAATGCCGTAAACTCAGTATTAACTGAGGGTACGGCATTTTTAGTGTGCCTGACGAGCGTCGTTGTCCCAAGGGTATCCATCGTGTATTTGTTGCTTAAAAATGGTGTAAGAAGGAAGATATGATATTTTTAACATGGAGCCGAGACATATGGTGTCACTGTAACTGGTATGCTCAGGGCGGTGAAGAACACCCCTGCCGTCCTGCTTGCCAACGGGCTGTCAGGACACTATCCCTATGAAAATATTTTCATAGTTGTTTTATTTTATCTATTAATTAAAATAGAACCATAATATTGTACATAAATAAAACTGCCCATGACATGATTGAGTGCTACAGAAATAGACGGAACTGCTCTTAAAACTAATAACAAAATATCTGGATTCTGCCTGTTTTCCGGTATTTGAAGATCTGTCCGGACTGCAAAGGTTCCAGATATATTCCCTGCCCACCGTGTGGGGAAACCGGTTCGGTGCAGTGCCAGCAATGTGAGGGAAACGTCGGTACAATATGTGATTTCTGTGGCGGCGCAGGAGAACTGAACTGTGCATCATGTGATGGCATGGGAGAGAGTGACTGTGCAGCCTGCAATGGTAGCGGTGTGTTTGGTGACATGTATACCGGTGTGCGTTCTGAATGCAGCTTTTGCGGCGGAGACGGCCGTGATACCTGTGCGTATTGTGAGGGAACCGGGAAGAAAGAATGCATGTGTGGCGGGAAAGCCTACTGTGACAACTGTCAGGGGAAGGGATATAAGGACTGCGCCACTTGTACCGGTCAGGGTAAAATCTTGTGTAAGACCTGTGGCGGATCGGGCAGCAGACCAGACAATAATTCAACGGCACCGGCAGATACGGCACCCGGCAGTGCATCACCTGACAGCACGCCGCCTGATGGTACTGCAGCTGCGGCTGCTGATGAAGGAATCCATCCCTGCCCCAACTGTGAGGGGGAAGGCCGGGTAGGCAAATGCTTGAATTGTGACGGGAAAGGATATGATAAAAAGACACAGCGGATTTGTCTGGAATGTATCAATACCGGTAAAAACCTTTGTGAAACTTGCGAAGGATATGGTATGCTTGACAGTAATGGCAATGGCGTCAGCGCAGATACCCCTTCGGCTGCACATCATAGCGGCCATACGGATAGTTTGCATGGTTCATCCGGCAGAACACTTGGGAGGAAATGTACGAATTATAAGTGTGAGGGAGGACGCTGTAAATGCGATGTTTGTAAAGGCGGCGGACAGGTGAAACGTATACAAAATGGGCCGTATTATGGCGGACGTAAGACAAAGGCTGCTACAACTTTTGAAAGATGCAGCGGATGCGGCGGGCAAGGGTATTATGACTGCAGCGTATGTGGAGGAGATGGCCGGATGGACAATTAAATTTTGTCTGATTATCATTGTTTTTCTAAGTATTTATAATAGAGACATATATTATTTGACAAAAACCAGCAGATGTATTAAAATACATTTGCTGGTATGCGGATATGGCGGAATTGGCAGACGCGCTAGACTTAGGATCTAGTGGGGTACCCCGTGCAGGTTCAAGTCCTGTTATCCGCATTTGGGAGCCGTAACTCTTTAAATATAAGGGGCTGCGGCTTTTTCATGTTCAGAAATTTAATACGGGCAGCCCCTTAGAGAATATACATTACTTGCAAATGCAGACATTCACACGAATACTGCGGTTGTTATTCAGGATTTTCCTGATTGTGCGTCCGCTGTAGGCGTTCCGCAAAGACTAGGATGGATTATGCCGCTTTTTCAGAATAATTATTATTGCTGTCATTGCGGAAGCCGCTGCTAAAAGGAAGAAAATTTCCAGCGAAGTATCATCCCCGGTTCTTGTTTTATTAAGTGGCAGATATGAAGCGTTTTGTTGATCCGATGCGTCATTCGGGATACCCGGTTTGTCAGGAGTATCCGGTGAATCATCCGGGATGTCCGGTCTGTCAGGAGTATCCGGTACATCTGGGTCATCAGGACCAGATGGGTCCGGTACCTCTTCCTTCTTCTTATATTCAAAGACTGCGAATGTGGACAGACCTTCGGAATCGGCAATATAGGTATTGTTCTCTTCCGTCCAGTTCAGTGTCTCGTATTCCCCGGCCCGTATTCTGTGGAGGACCGCTATTTTGCTGCTGTTCCACTTTCTGTCTGATGGCAGATGGAGCCGAATTATATGCTCTGTGTCAGAGCTGTAGCCGTCCTGGAACATGTAATTGATGTTCCAGGCTCTTCTTAACACCGCGCCGTCTTTTTTGGCCTTTTCCTGCATTTCCTTGTACCTGCCGCTGTCCGGATCAAGTTCAGTGACACGAAGTTCAGATGCCGGATGAACCTTAAGCGTTTGAACGCTGATGCCTTCGGAAGTGGAAGTGTCCGCCGCTAAAATATTACTTAAGATACGCGGATATCCGTCATTTTTTACATTCAACTGTTCCCATATATTATAGCCTGCACTTTGGGCTTCTGTGTTTAAGAGGTCTTCAAAGCCCTTTGACTTCATCTCTGAGCCTTTCTTGTACTGGGCGTCCACCGTCTGTCCGGGGATGGGTTCCAGGGAAGAATCATTGTAATAACATGCCCGTACCGAACCGTCTGTTCCCTGGGAGGCGATGGCTCCCTTTTCCATGCCTGACACGGCGCCGCTGTTGTATAGATTTGCCAGCTTACCGTTTTCATTACTGCCAGCGATTCCTGCCGCCTTTCCCTGGGGTGCATCCACCCTGCCTGTGTTGTAGCCATTTTCGATACTGCCTGTATTTTTTCCTGTGATTCTGCCTGCCTGGCCCTGCACTTCCTCTGTTCTGACAAGTGCGTTGGAATGGCTGTTACGGATGCTGCCTGTATTTTCGCCTGCTACACCGCCTGCCAGACTTTTTGCATTGATTCTATTATTATATTCCTCTGTGTCCTCAATTTCATTGCCGTGAATAAATGGCGATGTGCCCACATTAAGGCCGCTGCCGCATTTATCTATGGCGCCCTGGTTTACTGCGGCGATCCCCCCTGCTTTGAGAGCATTTCCATCGGTGCTTAAGTTGATGGTCTGAAGGTTTTTCACTTCTCCTTCTTCTTTGATTACCCCGAAGATTCCCTGGTATGGGCTGCCTGTCATGACAAGCCCGTCTATGGTATAATCATAACCCTCGAACCTTCCGGCAAATGGGGTCTGATCTGTTCCGATAGGGGCATTCCAGGCGGCCCCTTCTCCATAGATATTGGAGCAAAGCAGATAATGGTCTGCGGCATAGGTTCCCTGGCCGCTGTTGACCAGATCCCGCATCAGCTCGAACTCCTGCAGATTATGAATGAGCCAGACGCCGTCTTTGTCTTTTTCGAAAGGCTCCATCTCCTTCTGGCCAGCCCAGCGGGCATATAGTGTGAGATTCCCGGCGCTTCCTTTGGAAATGGTATCTGACTTATCTGCATCTGCAAACGAGGCGTTTCTATACCATCCTGCAAATTGTGCCCCGTCTTTTGCCGGGTCTTTTAGTGTAATGTTCTCATCCTGGGAAGTATAGGCATCCGGGTTCTCCGGGTGGTTCGTTCCGCCATTTAAAATATATGTGATGGTATACGTCAAAGGCTCCCACTTCGCATATACGGTAACGGCATCCGGAGCCATCGGATTATGATTCGCATCGTAGAGGGGAAGCGCTGTGATCTGGTCTGTGTATTGTTCCTGCGCATACCACCCCTGGAACTGGTATCCGGCTCTTTCGGGATTCTTTAGTATTACCGTGTCATAGACGGTATAAGTATCCGGGTTCTCCGGATGGTTCGTTCCGCCGTCCAGCTCATATAGAATCGGATATGTGGTATCTGCCCATTTTGCATAAAGTGTCAGGTGATGGTTCTCATCACTCAGGGCATTCAGCGCAGCTGCGTCAAGGATGGTGATGGGCCCTTCCGTAAAATGCGGGTCCGAATACCACCCATCGAATATGGAATAGGATTTAAAGGGGTCTTTTAGTGTAACCGGCTGCGGCGCCATTCCCATTGCCGACGGGTTGGCCGGATGGTTGCTGCCGCCATTCATCTCATAGTCAATGCTGTAGTAATCCTTCTGCTCAATGCCTGCATGGAGGACGGATGCCGGAGACTGTCCGGACCGGAAAGTGTCGTTCCCATCAAACTCTGCTACGACTGTATAAGTGCCCACAGCTTCTGCTATAAATTCGACAAGATCTATCCTCCCGTTATCGAAAGGCATCTCACCTAGCGAGATTTGAGTACCGTCTTTCATATAGTAGAATTTTATGTTCCCGTATGCTACGTTGTGACCTGCCGAATCAAGTACGTTTGTCAAAATCTGCACCGTTGTTCCGGCTGCAATATAGTACTCGCCCATATAGTTAGGAAGAGAACTGCCCTTAGTATCTATTAATGTAAGCTCGATATTTGCTGCCTGCTTTGTCCCTTGCGCATCTACATATAAGGACGCGGTTCTGGATATTAGGGTCTCTTTTACTTCGGAGCTGCCGCCAGGCATCTGTTCCTTAATATCAACTCTTACCCGGTATCTTGACACATCCTGTCCCGGATCTTCTATCTGCACCTCGTATGTATCGCTATTGGCGTTTTCTATATCTTCCCAGGTCCCAGTATAGCCGTCTGCACCTATCTGTAATTTCTGCCAATAATATTCCACTTCTAGTCCTGCCGGCGGATTAATTATCCCTGTTGTAAATGTTACGGTGTCCCCGACCCTTCCGCTCTGATCCTGAGGCTGGATTAAGAAGTAGATGTTCGTATCCGGACGGGTTTTGACGGATACGGGGGCTGCCTTCTCGCCCTCAATATTATGTTTGATTCCGGCAAACTGAAACGCATATTCTGTGTCAGGATTAAGGCCGGTGACCAAAAAGTGCTGCTGCCCGGCCTCTACAGGGGCATCTTTATTCAGCGCATTTGTCTCATTTTTCTTGTAGATCAGATAGGAATCTGCACTGCGGGGGTTATCGGGATCCGGGGCATCCCACGCAAGCATCACCCAATCTTGTCCGGCTTCATATACGTATGGCCGAAATGGGGGGAGCGGAATCTCTTCATTTTCTCCGTGTACGATGAAGCCCATCGCGGCGGGGACATTTGTATATGTGGCCCAGGTGGCCATCTGTGCCTCGAATCCATAGTTAGGATTATTCGTTTCCGGAGTGTTGACGGTGGCACCCATTTTTCCTGATGTCCCTAATGAAAGTTCTACACCTGTTTCTCCAACAGTTCCCACATGAACGCCTGCCTGCCCGTCGGGGTCTGCCTGCGCAATCAGGCCGAGCTGGATGCTTCCTTTTGCATACCGGCTTTCGCTGTATTCTAATCCAACAGACACACCGCCGGCTTTTGTTTCTTCCTGTAGTCTGTCAAAGGAAACCGTCTGTCCTGTTCCCGGGGTAACAGGCGCCATCTTAGAAAGCTGTGCCAGAGACGCGCTCCCGTCTGGGTTCCAGGTCTTAATGGAAGCTTCATCTTTTGGATAGGTAAGCGGGTCACCGCTCTTGTACTCATAGAACAGTTCCTTCATATCTGCCTTTACAGCCTTTTGGTCCTTGTACTTTTCATAGAGGCGGGAATAGGTATCCATATCCATCATCGTAAAGGCGCCGGTGCACTGTTTGGTAAGGAAATAGTCATACCAGCCCTCTTCAATGACATCCCCTGCCGCTAATTTTGTGCCGTCATTTCTTGCCGGCTGCTGTCCGGTCTGTGATTCATAGCTGTCAATCATCTGCTGTGTGACGTTTATTTTTGGTACGTATTTTTTATAATGATATACAATGGAAGGTTTGGCGTAGACGAATACCTGCTCTGTGCTGCCGACTGCTTCTACAGTTACCTCTCTGGCTGCGCCCTGGCCGAATCCGCCCTTTAAAGCAGCGTTAAGCCCTGCATCGATACCTCCTTTTGCACCGAGCTTTCCTTCTTCCCGGAAGATTTCCATCCCGGTTTCCATAGACAGGTCCAAATTGACCCCGGCTTTTAAGGACACCTGGGCATTTCCATTCTGGGAAAATGTTTCTGCGAATCCAAACCGGATTCTTCCCGGTTCACCGGAATAATAACCAAGTTCGTTGTAATAAGGAACGGCGGCAGATGCAACAATTGGAGCCGGCATGGACCAGCCGTAATTCTTGCCCTGATAGTCATAATAATCTGCCGTCCCCGTATTTGATACGGGACAGAGGATGACAGAGGTTCCGCAGGAATTGACGTCTCTCTGTTTCACATATTCTGGATTGGTGGACTGCTGTGCCACATTGCCGCCTTCCATCCAGAGCCAGTTGATGCTTAGGGATATTTCATTGTGGTTAGCGGAAGCCGCAGGGCAGTCTGCAAGTACAAGGGCAATCTGCTCTCCGGATTCGGACCCTGCTGCAAAGCGCCCTGAGACAGCCTGAACGATGTAGCTTCCGCCTCCCTGCTTATCCGAATTGTTGGAAGATACCTCTTTTTTTATCTCAAAGCTTCCTGACCGGAGCTCCGCGTATTTATCCCTGGGATTAGCGTCTGTCTGGGTATCCTTCGGTTTGAATGCAAGGACAGCGTTTTCTAACAGCAGATAGTCTTTATCTGATGCGGCGCTTAATCTGGCACCTGTAAGTGCAGCGGGCCCGGTCATGGCAAATTGTTCACGGGCTGTCTTACCCGGCATATTTCCGGAACTGAAAAAGAACGGTGTATTATAAAGCAGATGGTAGCTGTCGTTCTCCCAGATAATAAAATTCAATGCATAATCTGATAGCTGGCCGGCGGATACATCCGCATTATAGCCGCCTAATGCCAGTTCCTTTGTTCCGTTGCCGTCGGCATCCACTTCCTGTGCAGATACATACCGCATACAAAGAGCTGCCCCGGAGGTTTCATCCGCATACTCCAAATGGGTAAGAAACTGGTTTTCGGATACTTGTTCTGCGGAAAGACGTTGGCAAAAAGAAATAAGCTGTGTCAGAGCTTCTTTCTGTGCTGGAGCTGATGCAGCCCTATGGCTTTGTAAGGGTGATTGCTGATGAGGGTGCTTCCATCCTTCCTGTGCTTAAGAGAGTGGCTTCCTATGTAAGCAGTGCAGATTACAAAGGTGCACTCTCTCAAAAATATCTGAATGACATTCTGCTTGCAGCTCACGCGGCGGCAAAGCAGTATAAAGGTGTTACGGCCAATTTTACATGCACTGACAAGCCGGTGAAGCTGTCAAAGCAGCAGGTGAGGATGGTTGAGCTATTGTCCCAGGGCTATAGAAACGCACAAATTGCAGAGATTACAGGGCTTGCAATACCGACAATCAAAACCCATACTTCCCTTGCATATCAGAAATTAGGTGTCAATAACGCACTGGATGCAGTATTACGTGCAAAGGAGCTTGGAATTATTCAGTAAAGTTTTTTAGCTTTGCGTAAGGGTAAAAGTCCCATTGCCTTGCCGTATAAAGCTCATTACCGGCATAAGGAATAAGAGTGTCCTGATACCCTTTGGTTTTATCCTGAATGGCAGCCTCCTGATAATTATCAAAGATCTTGCCGCTGCTGAACGGCCCCATTACGGCAATAAATTCTCCATGCTGTACCTCCATATCGACTCCCTGCTAAACAGGATAAGTATTTCCTTTTGTAATATAGGATTTTTTTAAGTCCGCGACAGTTAAGATCCTTTTTCTCATTCTGATATCTCCAATTAAAATAATTCTTTTGCTGAGCTTTTACTGGTCTTGCTTATAAATGGATCTCAACGCCAGACCCAGGCTAAAGCTTTTTCTGTAATGTAAAGTGAGTTCTGCGTAACAAAAAAGTATACGAAATAATACCGCCGGTTGATCCGGCGGTATATATTTTGGGGTGATTTAAATTGATTATAAATGGTTTCTCTACTATATTAAATGTTTTTTCAAAGGTATCCCTTTTTAAGAGCGTATCTTAGATACCCACCGTGTCTTCAATAGCCTGGTTAATGACTGCCATCTCATCCTTGGACAGTGACCAGTCGAATGCAGAACAATTTTCCAGCGCCTCTTTTGGATTTCTGACTCCGGTGAGTGAAGCGCCTATGTATGAATGCTGAGTCGTCCAGTTGACTGCTACCTGCGCTACAGGGACCTGATGTGATTCTGCGATCTGATCCAGTGTCTTCAGAAGTTCCATTACCTTAGAGAATTTCGGTTCCTCAAAGAAATCATAGAATCCAAGTCTTGCATCTCCGGCTTCGAACTTCGGCAGTTCGCGAATCGCGCCTGTAAGTATCCCGGCGCCTAAGCCGCCGTATCCCATTGTATACACGCCCTTTTGCGCGTATCTCTTCAGGACTTCTTCTTTAGAACGATTGACCATAGAATAAGCGAACTGTACCACATCAATTGCGCCCAGGTCATAAAGCTTGGAGAGGTCATCATCTTCAAAATTAGAAATTCCTGTATAAAGGATCTTTCCCTGCTGTTTTAGCGCATTTAAAGCCTCAACGGTTTCTTCAAACGGAGTATTCACATCCGGCCAGTGTATCAGATAGATGTCGATGTGGTCGGTATTCAGTCTGGTCAGTGATTCTTCACACTGCTTAATGATCGCAGCCTTGCTGCTGTCACGAATGGGCTGAGAAGAGCCGTATTTAGCTTCTTCGGGCCAGCGGATTCCGCATTTGGTCAGCAGAGTGACCTGATCCCGGCAGGAAGCGATTGCTTTTCCGACCACTTCCTCGGAATGGCCGCGTCCATAGCTCGGGGCGGTATCGATTAGATTGACGCCCTGTTCTACCATAGTAAGGATTGCATCGATGGAATCTTTTTCGTTAACATCTCCCCAGCCAGTGCCTCCGATGGCCCATGTCCCAACTGCCAGCTCAGACAGCCTTAAATCTGTGTTTCCAAATTGTTTGTAGCGCATAATATCATCCTTTCTTTGTTTGCTAGATTGTTTTCACATTTGTATTGTATACTTATTGTATTATTATTGTCAAGTGTTAACAGATAAAATAAATAACAAAAACAATACAATATTATTGACAAAATGATATCGTGCAGATATAATGCATATATAATATAAGTCTAAGGAGGAAAAAAGATGCTGAAAGTATTGTGTACCGCAGAGTTTGATGATATGTGGGAAAAGAAGATGAAAGAATACTGTGATATAAGAAGGGTTGGCTTCAGCCTTACAAAGCAGCCGAAAGACAGATTGAATGAAGAACAGCTGATAGAAGCCCTTAAGGGGGTGGACGTATTTATCGTAGGTTATGAGAAGGTGACAGAAAATGTCCTGTATCATGCACCGGATGTGAAGCTTCTGCTCAGTGTCAGGGACGGCCCGGAAGAAAACATTGACATCAAGGCCTGCACGAAGCTTGGAATCCCGGTTCTTTTCAGTGCCGGAAGATGTGGACGTTCTGTACCTGAATTTACGTTCTTATTGATCATGGCACTGGCGAAGCCTTTGATTAAAGTCGTAGAAGAGGTAAGAGCGGGGAACTGGATCAAAGAGAATGATCTGAAGTTCAGACGGATCAACGAAAATTCCACCGAGGTCTATGGAAAGACGCTTGGAATCGTGGGACTTGGAAGAAACGGCCTGGGTCTTGCTGAAAGAGCAAAGGCTTTCGGGATGCGGATTATCGGTTTCGATCCATTCGTAGATCGAGAGAAGATGAAAGCGATGGATATCGAGGTATATGACTTAGATGAGGTGATGAGGCAATCAGATTACATCGTTCTTCTTGCACGTGTCACAGAAGAGAATAAAGGGATGATCGGGGAAAAGGAAATCGGACTGATGAAACCTACGGCCTGCCTGGTAAATACAGGACGGGCGGCGCTGCTTGATATGGAAGCTTTGTTCCAGGCTCTGAAGGAGGAACGGATCAGAGGGGCGGCGCTGGATGTCCTGGATGAAGAGCCGCCAAGGGTGGATCATCCAATTTATCAGATCGATCCGGACAGGTTGATTGTCACGCCGCACACTGCGGGAGTAAGCGTAGAGCGGATTACATTCCAGTCAAGGGTGTTGAATGAGCATCTCCAGAATTATCTGAAGGGGATTCTCCCGCAGTCATTTTGTAATCGGGAAGTGCTTGAGCTGCCTCAGTTTAAAGAAAGAGGAAAGAAATTGTTTGGAGTCAATTGAAAGTAAGATGACTTTTATGATACAATCTAACAGTAATGTATACACAAGGGTAACGTGTAACTCATACCCTTGGGGAGCGGAGTTTTAGCTAAAGCTGAAAAGTAATGAATACCCAAAGGGCATCCCGTAATTCATGCCCTGCGGGCGGGGTTTCAGCAAAAGCTAAAAAATAAGGTGTGATTAAAGTAAATTATAGGAAGGTAGAATATGGAAGAGAAGAAAGACAGCAGACCTGATTTGGAAAGTGGGAAAGAAGCAATTCCTCTGTATCACCAGATCGTTGCGGATCTGAAGGATCAGATCAATAGGAATGAACTGAAGAAAGGTGATAAACTGCCTACCGAAAAATGGCTGAACGAACATTATGGCGTCAGCCGGGTTACTGTGCGGAAGGCTTTGGAAGATCTGACGGAGCAGGGGTATCTCGAAAAAAGGCCGAATAAAGGCTGCTTTGTATCACAGCCAAAGTTTGAAAAGGATCTTTCCAGGATGAGGAGCATGCATCAGGAACTGCTTGCATCGGGGATCACCCCCACCTCCAAGATCATTTCTTACCAGGAAGTGCAGGCGGATCCCTGGATCTTAAGCCACCTGAAATGTGCAGAAGATGAGACTGTGCTTGTGATCAAGAGGATTCGGTTTGCCGATGAAAGGCCTTTTGCAGAGCAGACGATCTATCTCCCTAAATCCTTATTTGGAGATTTTAACCCGTGGCTGTTAAGAGATCATTCTCTGCACGATGTCATGCAGGAGCAGTATGGAGTGGAGATCCGTTATTCTACGCAGAGCGTGAATGCTACGACTCCTACCAAGGAGAGAATGAAAGAGTTGGAGCTGTCTAATGAGAAACCGATCCTCCATATTAGGAGTACCGTATATACAACAGATGATAAGGTGTGTGAGTATTCGGATACATATCATGTCACAGATGTGGTCAGATACTCATTTACATGGTATAAATAGAGACGTACTTAAAATAGGAGCCGGATATTCCAGCCGGGTTGCAGAACATGTCCTGTAATCCGGCCGGGATATCCGGCTCTTTTTGACAGCTGTCCTGAGAAACTTGCATTGGTTATTAAGATATACAAAAATAATACAAAAATAAAATAAAAATATTGCAAAAACAAACATCATATGATACAATACAAATACAATAAAGAAAGGGAGGAGCGAAATGAAAAAAAATGGGATTATTAATCCTGAATTAATTCGAGCGTTAACAGATCTGGGTCATTTTGACAGTTTCGTAATCTGTGACATGGGTTTTCCGATACCGCCTGATGCTGTCAGGATCGATCTTACATTTGTGCCGGGGGAGCCTGAATTTCTCAAGGTGCTCAAGGCATGTCTGAATGAAGTGGCAGTACAGGAGATGACGATGCTGGAAGGGATTTCGGAGGCGAACCCGGAATTACATACAGAGATTCTGGGAATGGTACATAATCAGGAACTGGAGTATATCAGCCTGCCGGATTTCAGGGAAAAGGCAAAAGGAGCGAAGTTCTATATCAGGACAGGTGAGACGAAGCCCTGCTCTAATATGTATCTGGTCTCGGCTTCCGGAGTCAAAGAGCGGGTTGACAAATATAATATTGAATTTGGAATGGAGGAAGATTCATGAAAGCATTAGTGTATGAAGCGCCGGGAAAAGGAAAGATAACGGATATTTCGATGCCGGTCTGCGGGGATGATGATGTGATCATCAAAATCGAGTCCTGCGGAATCTGCAAGTGGTCGGAGCTAGCCCATAATTCCAGCGGAACCAGCCTTGCAAAGTATCCCTGCACTCCGGGACACGAATTTGCGGGAACTGTATATGAAAAGGGAAAGAATGTAACGGCTGTAGAGATCGGCGATGCCGTGACCGTTGATAATGCAACCAATTGCGGTGACTGTTATTACTGCAGAAATGATCAGTCTCTGTATTGCGAGAACTTTGCATCGATCGGACATAACATTCAGGGCGGTTTTGCGGAATACGTGAAAGCCTCTAAGGATAAGGTGTTCTTGATTCCTGAGAATCTCTCATTTGATGAAGCGACTGTGGCGGAGCCGGTAGCCTGTGCCGTCCACTGCATGGATGTATTAGACGCAAAGACAGGGGAGAATGTTCTGGTTCTGGGAGTAGGACCTCATGGCCTGATTCTTGGACAGTTGTGTCATCACTCCAATGCGCAGAAGGCGGTTACGATCGGGGGGCTGGAAAACAAGCTTCAGATCTTAAGAGAATGCGGCGTACCGGTCATAAAAATGGACCGGAAGGATTACAGTATCCATGAGGAAGCCATCAAAAAGGAATTTCCTCATGGGGTTGACGCCATTATAGATACCACCGGATACTGGCCGCTGGTTCAGAGTGTATTCAAGTTCCTGAAGAAAGGAGGGAGATTCATCCAATATGGAAGCTATCATTCCAGCGAAGATTTTGTGATTCCACCAAGCTGGTTCAATGAGATTCATTATAATGAACAGAAATATATAGGTGTCTCCTGCCAGACCTTCTGTTTTGACCGTGCACTGGCTTATATGGCGAGCGGAAAGGTAAAAGTAGATCAGTTCATCACACATAAATTCAGTCTGGATGATTATTTTAAAGCGTTGGAGGTCAACCGTACCGACAGAGAAGCGATCAAAGTCATCATCAACCCATAAAAGGAGGAAATAAGATGTTAGTTACATTGACAGAAATACTGAAAGAGACAAGAACGAAGAAGTATGCCGTAGGAGCGTTTAATGCCACAGATTATCTGCTTGCGGAGGCAGTGATCAAAGCGGCTGAGGAAGAAGGGGTTCCGGTGATCATGATGGTACCTACTACAGCCTTCAAAGTGAAACAGACACCGTATCTGATGCAGTTCATCCTGGACCGGGCAAGAAAGGCAAGCGTACCGGTGTGTATGCATCTGGATCATGGAAAGGACTTCGATATCGTGATGCAGGC
This sequence comes from Eubacterium sp. BIOML-A2, assembly GCF_009680135.1. NCBI lineage: Bacteria > Bacillati > Bacillota > Clostridia > Eubacteriales > Eubacteriaceae > Eubacterium > Eubacterium sp. BIOML-A2. Next base: position 68,707 of record NZ_WKZK01000007.1, on the reverse strand, counting down.
GATTCATTATGGCTGTTCCTCCGTTATGTTTGACGGGTCACTTCTTTCGATGGAAGATAATGTGAAGCAGACCAGAGAAATCGTGAGGATTGCTCATGCGTGCGGGGTATCAGTGGAGGCTGAGATCGGCCACGTGCCGGGTTCCAAGAATACACCGGCCACTGGAGCGCCGGATGAGAGTATGTACACGAAGCCGGAGGACGCCGTGACTTTTGTCAGAGAGACGGGCGTCGATGCACTTGCAGTGTCTATAGGGACCGTGCATGGGAAGTTCGTTGGAACTCCAAAACTGGATTTTGACCGGCTGAAGACGATCCGTGATCTAGTAGAGGTTCCTCTTGTATTGCATGGCGGATCAGGACTTTCGGACGAGGATTTCAGGAAATGTATCGAGCTTGGAATCAGTAAGATTAACTTCTTCACGGGACTTGCAATGGCGATCTCAAAGGCGGCATATGAAGCGATGAAGGAATCGGAAGGGAATATCATGTGGCCGGAGATCTCTCCGATCGCGGAACAGGCAGGAATCGATGCAACGAAGGAACAGTTCAGAATTTTTAATACGCAGCCACTGAACAGATAATCATTCTTGAGTGAAGTGAGAAAGGGGCATACTATGGAAAAGATAAAACAAACGCTGGAAGCGGCTAATATCAAACTGTCTTGGAGAGAGCGGTTCAGTTATGGGGCGGCAGACGTATATGGAACTTTATTCGGAAATTTTCTCTCAACTTTTATTTTATACTATTATACCGATATACTTGGAATCAGCGCAGCAGTGGCTGCCAATATCTTCCTTGTGTGTAATCTGGTCGATGCCTTTACCGCGATATCAGCCGGTCCCATCGCAGATAAGGTGAGAACCAAATGGGGGACATACAGGCCGTTCTGTCTGTTCGGTGCCATTCCACAGGCCATTGCTCTTGTGCTGTGTTTCACAAAGATACAGGCAGGAGAAGGTACGAAGGTGATCTGGGCAATGGCTACATATCTTCTTGTAAATGTATGCTATGCATTTATTAATACAGCGTACAGTACGCTCTGCTCTGCAATGACTACGAATGTAAACGAGAGAGGGGTGCTGAATGTTTTCAAGATCGGCGGTTCTGCAACAGGTTCCTTAGTTGTATCTCTCCTGGCACTTCCGCTTGTGGCAGCAATCGGTGCAGGCAATGAGGCGCGCGGCTATCAGGGAGCAGCAGCGGTCATGGGAATTTTATCTGCGGTCATGCTGCTCATTGCCTTCTTTGGTACGAAGGAGCGTGTAGTCGTAGAAAAAACGGAGAAAGTAAAAGTCATCGACAGCTTCAAGATGGTCTTAAAAAATAAGCCTTGTATTTTAATGATTTTTCTTTTAATGTTTATAGCATGGACATTTAACTTCCGATTTGCGGTGGTGATGTATTACTGCAAATATTATCTGGGAGATGCCGGACTGCTGACCGGATTCAACAGTTTAGTATCATTGGTTGGAATTCCGGCGATTATACCGATTCCAGGCCTGTACAAAAAACTCGGTAAAAAGAACACAATGGTATTAGTGGCAATTCTGACGATCCTGAACGGCATCGTATTTTTACTCGCACATCAGAACTATTACATGGTAGCATTCGGGTTCATATTATTCGGTGTTACACTGAATGCATCCTTCTCTGTAGTCTGGGGAATGATTCCGGACACGATCGAGTACGGAGAGTGGAAGACAGGAGTCAGGGCTCCGGGAGCCGTCGTATCTGCGTGTGCTTTTGCCAGGAAGATCGCCATTGCGGTTGCGACCTGGTCTGTAGGACAGGCGCTTTCCCTCATCCACTATTCTGCTGAGCTGGAGGTACAGACTGCAGCAACCAATACCGGTATATACTACCTGAATGCAGTGCCGCTCATCATCGGCGGAATCCTGATGCTGATCGTTATCTTGCCATATAATCTGACTCAGGAAAAATTTGAGAGCATTCTGAAAGAAATTGATGCCAGAAAAGCATCCTCCGGCAGCCTGGGTTAGATAGAAAGGGGAATCTTATGAAAGAATGTATCATGGTAGTGGATTTTGGGACTTCAAATGCCAGGACCAACCTGGTAGATATCACGGACGGGAGTATCGTAACGGGACATAGTAAGCAGGTATTTTATCACAGCCCGAAGACGGACTTTCATGAGATTCCGGCAGATGATTACTGGCTGGCATCCGTAGAGACGACGCAGCGTGTCATAGAAGAGGCTGGAAGCAGATATCATATAGCGGGCCTTGTATTCTCCTACATTGGAGACAGTCTAGTCCCTGTAGATGCAAAAGGGAATCCCACCTATCCCATGCTGGCATCTTATGATCTGAGAGCAAAGAATGACATGGAACTTTATACAGAGCAACTCGGCACAAGAGAGTTCGAAAAAATCAGCGGCTGCCCGCTGACACCCAGAAATACTGGGGTGAAGATCCATTGGCTGAAGAAGTATATGCCGGATGTGGCTGAGAGAACCGCACAGTATCTGACTCTGCAGCAGTATGTTAATCTCAGGCTTGGCCTGGGACCGGTCAGTGATTATTCTGTGGCGAACAGGAAGCTGATGCTGGATGTTCGCACAAAAAAGTGGTCGGCGAGATTGCTGGATCTGATTGGAAGCAATACAGAAGAGATGGGGCCGGTGATCACGGGAGGGGACGAATGCATCGGCAAGATCACGTATTACGGCCCCGTAAAGCTTCCGTACGAAATACCGGTATTCCCAGGTGGGCATGACTCGGCGGTGGGTTTTATCGGTCTCGGACTGGACAGCAATATCCGTGGGATTCTCGGCAACGTGGGCGGTACATTCGACCATTACGGATATCTGAAGTCAGAGTACCAAGACACCTTGCCTGTAGCAGGAATCCAGACGGTGGCAGGACCGACAAAGGACAGCTTTGTTACGATCAAAGCACATCCGGCAGGAAAAGACTTGCTGTGGTTTATACATCAGATCGTCGGAAAGAAAGACATGAGACTTCTCGACGGCTATTTCAGGGCGGCTCATTTTGGCGGAGAGAACGGCTCCTATTATACAACGGGGCTCGACACATCGGAAGGTTCCTTTGTGTATCTGAATAATTTGGCGGGAGTGCAGAAGATTTTTGATACCCTGGTCGAAGGAATGACATTCCTGTCAAAAGATATCGTGGAACAATTCAAGCTGCTTCATTACCCGTTTGAGACGATCCGTGTAGGCGGCGGCAGCGGAAAATCCGATGAATGGCTTCAGCTGAAGGCGGATGTCTTTGGAGTACGGATCGAAAAAGTAAAGAATCTGGAGGTGTCTTCGACAGGTGCGGCAATCATCGGAGCCGTAGGATTGGGAATATGCACTTACCAGGAAGCCTTTCGAAGCATGGTGGCAGTGGAGAGATATTTTAAGCCTGATGAGACATTAAGCAGTAGATATCAGGAAAAGTACGGGAATTGGAAAAGAATATGCAGGCAGCTGGAGAGAGGGTAAGGGAAAGCGCAGCTAAAAAAGAGAGAACATAGCACAAATGTGCCATGACTCTCTTTTTTTATAATATAGGAAATTCCTTTGTGATTTCCTAAAAATGTTTTACCAGATGCATTTTATTGCTTTCAAAACGAAATTATGTTAGGATTCAAACGTAGATGTTAACGTTTCGAAATCTTTCAATATCAACTTCATAAAATCATCATTCATATTCATCGGAGGGAGATAATAATAGTTCTCCGTTATCATCCATCCCTGGAAGCCGATTTTTTTGATTGTTTCAGCTGTCTGTATGTATCCGGCATCGCCTGTGCCCAGAAGTACGCAGCCACGCTGTCCAGGTGTGAATAGAGAGCGCAGGCTGTCTTTCATATGAAAATGGCTGATTGTTTCTGTTCCAAACGCCTGGATCTGTTCAATCGGATCGCCGGTACCGAAACGAAGGGGATTCAGGATATCCATACAGACTTTCACCCGGCCCTTCAGCCGATCGAGCAGCACCTGTATCAGCGGAAGAGGAAGTGCAGATTCGACAGCAATTTCAACCTGAGAGATTTCGGCCAGGCGGCATGCATATTCCAGATGACTCAATGCATTGCTGTATGCATCTTCGGTCTTAGGACTGACCGTGATGACGAGTGTACGGATATCGAGTGCCCTGCAGGCTCGTATTCCATTACGGATGCTGGCTCTTGCAGCGTCTCCTTGAGGTGTATTGACAGGAAAATCAATGGTTCCTTCTGCAAGCAGAGCTCCAAGGTTCAGGGAATGAAGACGGATTTCGTAGTGTCTGGCCGTCTCATTGTAGATTTGTTGTATTTCTGGGTGGTTCAGCGGGAAATTGAGGCTTCGGCCGCCGGCTTCACCAAGCTGCATCCCGTCAAATCCGGCTGTGCCGGCAAGTATGATCGCAAGGGGGCCGGAGACCGGCATGGACCACTCACATATTCCATAATAATTCTTCATAGTGTTATCCTCCATAAATAAAATGTAATACAATAACAATACAAAGTCAACATAAATAATGATAATATAATACAAAATTAGACCTAAATAGATTGACAATAAAAATACAATATGATAAAATCATGAGTAAGAAAAAGAGGATAATAGAAGGACGGAGGAACAGCTATGGTAAAGATTAATACAGTGTTGGGAAAACTAAGTACGGAAGATCTGGGAATGACTCTGATGCATGAGCATTTGGGAACCGTGGACGCAAATGTATGGAAGGCATTTCCGGATTGGCTGAATCGGTCGGAGTTCATTGATTATGCAGTGGGGCAATATAAGAAAGTAAAAGACAGAGGAATCGATACGATCGTAGATGTGACACCATTGGATCTGGGAAGAGACATCCATATGATAAAAGAGGTATCGGAAAAGTCCGGTGTTAACGTCGTGGCATGCACAGGTATCTATGGAAACAGTTATGGCTGGCACCTGTATAAGGATCCGGATTATATTGCTTCGTTATTCATAAGAGAAGCTGAAACCGGAATCGAAGGGACAGATATCAAGGCAGGAGTCATCAAGTGTGCCACCCATGAGGATCATATCAATCAGGATGATGAGCGGATGCTGAAGATCATCGCAAAAGTACATAAGGAGACAGGTCTTCCCATTATCACGCATTCTATCGGGCATTCAGGATATGAACAGCAGGATGTGTTCGAGGCGGAGGGGGTGGACTTAAGCAGAGTCGTTATCGGACACCTGGGAGACCTCGATGAGGTGGAATATATCGTGAAGGTGGCGGAAAGAGGAAGTTATCTTGGTCTGGACCGTTTCAGCATTGATACAATCCAACCGCTTAAGGTTCGTGCTCAAGTCCTGAAAGAGCTCTGTGAGAGAGGATATCGTGACCAGATCATCGTAAGCCATGATTGTATGTGCTTTATGGACGGACGGGACAGCCTGAATATCTTCGGCAGTACCTGGGATGACTTTTATAAAGAGAACCATGAAGACATGGAATATCAATATACCTATGTATTTGATTATATCTGGCCGGAACTTGAGAGACTCGGGATGACGCAGGAGGATTTTGACCAGTTCCTGATCCGTACTCCCCGGACATTTTTTGAACGATGAGCGGAGGACAATATGAGAGCATTAGTATATGACAGACCCGGAAGAAAATATGCCAGTATCCGTGAGATCGATATGCCGGAGTGCAGTGACGGGCAGGTACTGATCGAGGTTATGTCCTGCGGAATCTGCAAGCCGGCAGAAAAGTCACATGACCAAAATGGCTCTGTCCTTGGAAGATATCCGGCGGTGCCGGGACACGAACTGGCAGGCAGGATCGTCAAGACCGGCAGGAACGTCGTATCTCTCCAGGAAGGGATGAGGGTGACAGTAGATAATGGCGTACCGTGCGGGACATGCTATTACTGCAGGAGAGGAGAAAGCGCTTTTTGTGAAGCGTTTGGTTCTATGGGGCATAATCTGCAGGGCGGGATGGCGGAATATATCGCGGTGGATGAGAGGAATGTCTATCGGATACCAGATGCTGTCACCTATGACCAGGCAGCCCTGTGCGAATTGATTGGCTGCTGTCTGAGGGCTGTAGAGAGAAGCCAAGTCAGGTACTGCGATGATGTGCTAGTTCTGGGCGCCGGAGCCAGCGGGAATATACTGACACAGTTATTTTTAAATTCCTGTGCGCAGAATACAGCAGTGATAGATCTGGTGGAGAGTAAATTGAAGATCCTGAAGGAAAAAGGGGCTCTTACCTATCTTGCCGAGCCGGGAAAAGAGGCGGAGATATTGGTGGAGACTGCGGCCGGTTTTCCAAAAGGTTTTGATATCATTGTGGATGCATGCGGCAGCGCCGAAATGAGCCGTGCCTCTTTGAAATACCTGAAAAAGGGCGGGACTTTTGTAGGATATTCCTTTCCGAACGGTGAGCAAAAAGAACTTCCACTGCCGATCGCTCAGTTCATCATTAATGAATGGACCTATGTCGGTTCCACTTTTAACAGTGAGTTTGATAAATGTATCGAGATCATCAGCGGTAAAAAAGTGGACTGTGATTGTCTGATAACAGGACATTATAAGCTGGAAGAATATTTTGAAGCGCTTGATGAAAGCCTGGAAGATAAAGAATCCATCAAAGTGATGATTCATCCTAAGGGGACAGCAAAATAGAGGTGGCAAGATATGAAGAGAATAAGAATTCTGGCGGTTCTGGTTTTGACGGTATTTCTGATGACGGGATGTGATGCTCTGATAGAATTGCCGGAAGAGCTGAAGGAAGAAGAGGTACAAAAGACAGATTTGAAAGAAACAAAGTTTGAGGGCCCGGCTGAGAAAGCGAAGGCGCCAAAAGGCGTAAAAGTGGCTTTAGTACCGGCACAGGCCTCTTTGTCCGGCTGTATCGTTCCATGTGAAGCCATTCAGGAGGTGGGAGAGCGATATGATTGGGATATCCAGATGTTCGACGGGAAGGGGACGCCGGATGAGGAAAATACCGCGATTATGAATGCGATTGCATGGCAGGCAGATATCATTATTACGATCTCGCTTGATGCGAGAAGCGTCCAGCAGGGAATCCAGGCGGCGAATACGGCTGGAATCCCGATCGTGAGCGGTTCCAACGGTACGGATGACCCCAACCCGCGTTTGGATCTGGAGGAGGCGGGACTGGTTGATTTTCTGTATGATGTCGGACCTGATTACCGGGCGCTCGGAACGGCAATGGCCGAATGGATGGAGTCCCATAGAGAACTGAGCGGACATGTCGTCATCTACAGTTGTCCGGGATCTTATTCCGTGGAATATTTTGAAGATGGTCTGCTGGCGGGGCTGGAACAGACGGAACTGTCAGTTGACAGCCAGCTTCAGAAGTTTACATTCGAACAAATGGGGGATGAATTGAACCGCATGGTTATCGGTTATGTGACCGCCAACCCGGAAACAGAATTTATCTTTCTGCCCTTTGACCCGGCAGCGGTCAGTGTGACAGAAGCGCTTGAGACAGCAGGGATACAGGATGTGAAGGTATGCGGAGTATTAGGAAATCAGGAGATGATCTCCCTGATCAGACAGGGAACGGTTGCGTCATGTACAGCTGCCTACGATAACGTATATTTGGGCTACGCAACGGCAGACCAGGCCATACGTGTCTTAAATGGACAGAAACTTGCAGCGCCTAGAGGCGAAAATCTGCCTTATCAGATCATAGACATTCAGAGCCTGCCCAAAGAAGGGGAAGCGTGGGCGCCGAATATGAACTACAAAGAACGTTATTATGAGCTTTGGGATTAAAAGAGGGTACGATATGAAGGAAGCTGATATTCGAAATGAGAGAAATACAATACTAGAAAAATATGGAATGCTGGGCGTTTTGCTGATCATTATTTTGATCTTTGGGTCATTATCCGAATCTTTTCTTACAGTACAGAATTTCAGCAATATATTCATCAGTGAATCCGTGGTAGGATGTCTGGCCCTGGGGGGATTGTTCATTCTTGTAGTAGATGAATTTGATCTTTCACTGGGATACATCTTGTGCTTCTGCATGGTGCTCGGTGCCTTCCTTTCAGGGAAAGGCTTTCCGGGGGGCGTGGTGGTTTCCGTGATGATTGCAGCAGGTGCCGCATGCGGAGCTCTGAATGGCTTGATCGTCACCAAGCTCAGGATCAATTCCTTTATCGCGACGATGAGCGTGGGACTTTCACTGGCCGGGATTACACAGGCATTGTCGGGAGGGGGAATCCTGAACACCAATATTCCGCAGTCGATGATTCATTTTGCAAGAGGAAAGGTATTCTATGTGGGATATAGTGTAATCTTTCTCCTGATGCTGTGCGCGATCATTCATTTTGTCCTGAATCATACGGAATTCGGCAGGCATCTGTACGCCGTGGGTACGTCAGGGCGCACGGCAATATTCGCCGGGATCAAGGCGGAGAGAGTCAGGCTCACCGCATTCACTGTGGCCGGATTCTTTTGCGGGATATCGTCAATCGTGATGCTGGGACAGCTGGGTGCCGCCAGCTCTGCCTATGGCACCTCTCTTTTGCTTCCGGCATACTCCGTCGTATTCCTGAGCAAGGCGTCTTTTCATCCCGGGCGGCTGAATGTACCTGGTCTGGTCGTAGGAGTGGCCCTCTGTGCTCTGGGACAGAATGGAATCGAGATCGCCGGCGCGCCGGTATGGGGGAGCTATGTTTTTCAGGGAGTGCTTCTGATCCTGTCGATCTGGATCTCGGTACTTCTGACTCAGAAAGCAGGACGGAAAGTGAAGTAACGAAAGGAGAAGGCAATGTCTGTTGAGATGGAACATATTTCAGTATCATTTGCCGGTGTTACAGTACTAAAAGATATAAGTCTTTCGGTGAAGGATGGAATCATTTGCGGTGTGCTCGGAGCTAACGGCAGCGGCAAGTCCACGTTGATCAAGGTACTGACAGGGATCTATCATCCTGATAAGGGATCAGGTTCTGAAATTACGATTGCCGGTCAAAAATGCAGTGATATTCCCGATTCGAATGAAGCGTACCGCATGGGTGTGCGCGCAGTACATCAGGAGAGCCCGCTGATAGACGATTTTACAGTGGCAGAATGTATCGCCGCATTCAAAGGGTACCCGAAAAAAAATGGACGGATTGATTGGAAAGGAATCAAAGAATATGCGGAAAGATTGCTTTTGACGTATGAGATCTCATTAGAAACAGAACAGATGGTGAGAGAATTGAGCGCCATGCAGCGCAATATGCTGGCAATAGCCATCGCAATAGGCCAGGAGGAAGAACAAAAGCAGACGAAGCTGCTGATATTGGACGAATCAGAGGCTTCAATTCCCGAAAATGAAGCGGAATTCTTTCTTCAACGAATGAAGATGCTGGCTGCAAAGGGAATACCGATCATTATGATAAGCCACCGGCTGAAAGCCGTGCTTAAATATTGTGACACTGTGGTGATATTGAACGATGGGGAGATGGTATTTCATGGAAACGTGGGAGATATTACGGAAGAGATCATCGTCAGCCAGATGCTCCGCAGAAACGGTGAGGCACAGAAGGAAACAGAAGCAAAGAGGGAGTATACCCTTTCCTCTTTGTGGGATTTGCTCAAGTGCAAAACGCAGTATCAGATAGGCGCGGAAGTGCTGCGGGTCGAGAATCTTAAGTATGGAAACCTGAACGGATGTTCTTTTGAGTTGTATGCGGGAGATATACTTGGAATCGTCGGCGTAGCTGACAGCGGGATATCCGAGCTGCCCTGGCTGCTGTCTGGAAGATGGTCCAGGGAGGAGGGGGAGATCTATGTCGGGGGCAGCCTCCTTCCGCGCCATATGAGCACAAGAAAGGCCATCAGGAACGGTCTTGTACTGCTTCCCAGCGACCGTCCGAAATCCGGAGGCGTTATGGAATGCTCTGCGAGAGAGAATCTTTTTATGCCAAATGAAAAGAAATACTGGAGGCGGAAAAAACTATCCAGGCGAACCCTTCAGATGATGCAGGAGATATTCGATATACAGCCCCGTGATAGTTTTGAAAAGAAATTCGGGACATTCTCGGGGGGAAATCAGCAGAAAGCGATTATGGCTAAATGGATGAGCTTAAAGCCCAAGGTATTCGTCCTGGACGACCCGACCTACGGAGTGGACCCCAATTCACGGCAGAGGCTGTTCGCATTACTGAAAGAAGCGGCCTCTCAGGGAATGGGAATCATTGTCTTTTCTACAGAACCGGAGCAGCTCGCAGACTTATGTACCAGGATTGTAGTGATACGGGAAGGAAAGGCGGCAGGACAGATTCAGAAAAAAGACGGCATTCCGGAAAGAGAGACGATTGCGAGGTGGAGCTATCTATGAAGAATAGGAAGAGTATGGATCTCAGTAAGAACGGTCTTGCTGTGATAACCGTAGTATTGGCAGTCATATTTGCGTTAGCGGTTCCACAGTTCGCGAATCTCAGAAATATAAATGTGATCGGTATCGGCAGAGTCCCCGTCGCGATGTTCGCTATGGCATCTCTGATACCTCTGGCGGTTGGGGAATTCGATATTTCACTGGGATATATGATCGGCTTACTGCTGATGCTTGGCGGCAAGATGGCATCGGCCGGGGGGACGGCCCTGGGTGTATTTGTTGTGATTATGCTGGGCAGTGTCGTACTGGGAGTTTTAAACGGTCTGATCACGGTGGTGTTTAAGATTCCCTCCACGATCTCTACATTGGCCACCGGCATGATCATGTACGGGGGCTCATTGGGGTTGAACGGCGGCAAGGCATTTACCGGTGTGACACCGGATCTGCTGATGTGGATCAGTAAAATTAAGATCGTGAAGCTCAATATCTGCATTTGGGTATGCCTGGCAGCAGGTATCGCTGCCTGGCTCATACTGGAGCATTCGCCTCTGGGGAAATATATCTATGCGATCGGACATTCTGAACGTGTAGTCTCTCTTGCGGGAATCCGTACGAAGATAGTGCGTTTTGTTTCTTTTATCATGGCATCTGTTCTGATTGGCCTATGCGCCGTCGTATTGATGAGCCAGTCAAAAAATGTGTATCCCGATACAGGACAAAGCTATCTGCTTCCAGGACTGGCTGTTACCTTTTTGAGTACGACGGTTCATACACCAGGTAGATATAATATACCGGGGGTGCTGTGGTCTGCGGTATTCCTGGGAATGGTCTTCAATGTGATCAGCATTCTGGGGGCGCCATTCTGGGCCGAGGCAGTGATAAACGGAATCGTTCTTCTGGGCGTAGTGCTGGTGATGAATTTCAGAGGACAGAAGTGAGGGTGAAAGAGGTTTGCCTATAAGATACAAAATCCTTCCGGTAGGAGGAGTAAGAGACAGATGCCGTTACTGTGCACGCCCAAAGGATGTGCACAGTAACCCTCCGCAGAGACAGTTATTAGCACTAAAATATTGACAATTGACAGTAAAAAAGTGATAATAGTTGAACCACTGAAAACGCGAATGCGTCGTAGGTGGTGTTTTATTTGGGATAGATTACAAATTCAAATTTTTCCGGGCTGGCTTTCAGATTAAGAATATTATTTTCCTTGAATGTTGTAAGGACGCTTCCGATTCAACTCTTTTCTTTTCCAAGCTCTATTTCTCAGAACAGCATATTGCTTTATCTTATGGCTCCGGATACCCACAGGATGACAGTACCATATCCATAGCCTCAGCGACCCCAATTGAAAATTCATGGCTGACAAGGGGCGTCTCCCCATTCAGTATACAGGCACCAAGCTGTTCTACTTCCAACATATAATTATGTGGGGCATCGACACAGAATTCGGTGCGCTTTTCATCTTGTACCAGATACCACTTCTGTTTTCCTTCCGCGTTAAATCTGACCGGTACTTCTAAGACTCCACGATCTCCATAGACAAAGGATCGGTCCCCGCGCTGATAAGGGAACATGCCGCAGGAGAACACCGCGCGCCTGCCGCCGGAATACATCAGGTATCCGATGGTCAGGTCATCAATTTTCTCCCCGGTAAAATGGGAAACAGCCTGCCCGGAAAGCGGAGCTGAACCAAACAGGCAGGAAGCAAAGCTGATGGTATAGCATCCAAGGTCATAGACGGAGCCTCCCAGAGTATCTCGGCGGATGCGGATATCATCTTCGTAGCCGGGCGTAAAGAAGACAGATTCTATCATATTCACATTTCCAATCAGACCGTTGTCGATCTGCTTTTTAAGCTCCTTCATGACCGGAGAGTGAAGGTAGGCAAATGCCTCCATAAAAATGACGCCCGCAGCGTTGCATGACTGGATCATTTCTTTCGTATCTGCGGCGCTTCCGCTCGCCGGCTTTTCGCACAATACATGCTTTTTACAGGCAGCCGCTTTGAGGACCCATTCCTTATGAAGGTTATTCGGGAGCGGTATGTAGACAGCCTCCACTTCCGGATCCTCCAGCAGATCATCATAACTTCCATAGGCTTTTTGAAAATGAAATTCATCACGGAATTGTTCCGCCTTTTCCAGTGAACGTCCTGCTATGGCATACAACTCGCAGTTTTTCGCCATCTGCATACCAGGGATAGTCTGTTCTTTCGCAATTTTGGCAGTACCGAGAACGCCCCAACGTATTTTTTTCATAGATAGTAAACTCCTTTCAGGTATGTTTAATAAAGCTTAGAAACTGTCCAGAAACTCATGCCCTTTCGCCAGAACAGCGGAAGAGCTGTGGATTAAGGTTATTATAACATATTTATCAAAAAATGATAAATTCTTTTCCGCAGCGCATACTATATGCAGGCAGTTAGCCTTAAAAAATAAAAGAAAAGAGATAATTATGAAATTTGATGCTGTTTACTATGAACCGGACTCTCTGTCTTATACATTAGGAGAGCAGCTGAAGGAACAATTTGGCAGCCTCCCCTGGATACCGATTGAGAGCCACAACTCCATCAAAGAGATGCAGGAAAAGCCCAATTCCGAATTTGGCCGAATGAAGAGGAATTTGATTATTGGGATACGCAAGACGCATAAATATGTGGAGAATCATAAAGTATCCGATTATCTGGTGCCTTATACCTCCTCCGGCTGTACGGCCATGTGCCTGTACTGCTATCTTGTGTGCAATTACAATAAATGCGCGTATCTCAGATTATTTGTGAACCGCGAGCAGATGCTGGACCGTCTGATAAAAAAGAGCATGAAGAGCGAACAGCCGCTGACATTTGAGATCGGCAGTAACAGTGACCTTGTATTAGAAAACACCATCACGCAGAATCTGCTCTATACCATTCCTCGTTTTGTAGAGGAGGGAAGAGGAAAGATAACATTTCCAACTAAATTTGATATGGTGGAGCCGCTTCTGGGACTGGAACACGGCGGCAGGGTGATCTTCAGAATGAGTGTGAACCCACAGCCAATTATCAGCAGGATTGAATTGGGGACGTCCAGTCTTAAGCAGCGGATCCAGGCTGTGAACGAGATGTGTGAAGCAGGGTATCCCTGCGGCCTTCTGATTGCACCGGTGATTCTGGTTGATGACTGGAAGAAACTGTATACGGAGCTTCTGGAAGAGCTGGAGAGCGGTCTGTCTGTTAAAATGAAAAGAGAGATGTTCCTGGAAATTATTTTGATGACCTATTCCTATGTCCACCGTGCCATTAATCAAGATGCCTTTCCGGGGGCGGAAGACTTATACGATCAGGAGAGGATGACCGGGCGCGGCAGAGGAAGATACTGCTACCGCCCGGAAGCGCGGGCTGAGGCAGAAAATTTTCTGAGGGCGGAGATAAAAAGAATCCTGGGGGATGTGCAGATCCTTTATATCAGCTGACCGTAAGGCTGAGGGCAGTGACTTCTTAGTCCAGAGCAGGAAAAGTCGTACGAATCAGACTTCTTTGGTTGTACATTTTCACTAAGAATGTTAAAATAACCCATATGAATACAGAGTATCAATGCGGGGAGAAAGCATACCCAAAGGGCATCCCGTAATGCATGCCCGTTGGGTATAAGGTATTGAGACGATCTGAGTGAAAATAGGAGTTCAAATGAGTACAATTTATGATGTCGCAAAATTGGCCGGGGTGGGGAAATCAACGGTTTCCCGTGTGATTAATAAAAACGGGGCCATTAAAGAATCTACAAGGCTTAAGGTGGAAGCCGCCATGAAGGAACTGAACTACCGCCCAAGCCTGTTCGCACAGGGGATTAAGACGGGCAGGTCCAAGACGATCGCTTTAGTCGTTCCGGATTCCACGAATCTTTTCTATAGCATGCTGTTGTCAGGAATAGAAGATATTGCCAGAAAATATGGTTATTTTGTTATGCTGTGCAATGGGGAATATGATTCACAAAAGGGAAAAGTATATCTGGAGCAGCTTCAGGAGCGTAACATTGACGGCATCATTTATTGTGTATACCGCAAGGATGAGGTGTTCAAAGATGTATTCGAATTGTCGGAGACGGTTCCGGTAGTATTTACCGATGACCCCTACCTGCGCGATCCTACCGTGTCAGTGGTTTATACAGATGGAAAAAAAGCGGTGCGCGAGAATGTTGATTATTTATATAAAAAGGGCTGTCGGAATATCGCCTTTATCGGCCTGGAAGAGATCTGCGCAGTTATGTACCGGTTTGAGGGGTATAAACAGGGATTAAAGGATCATGAAATCCGGTATTCCCGGGATCTGGTATATCAGGCGCCTTATAACTGGTGCAGGATGTCACATTTTATGCTTGGAGCAGAAGGGATTTCTCAGATCATGCAGTCAGGGAAACAAGTGGATGCCGTGATTGCCGCTACGGATATGCTGGCGATAGGCGCGATATCCTGGATACAGGAAAACGGATACAGCGTGCCCGGGGATATCCGAGTGATCGGATACGATAATATCGAGATCAGTTCCATTATCCGTCCCAAATTGTCGACGATCTCCCAGCCCATACGTATGATGGGAAATGAAGCGGCAGAGTTGCTGTTTCGGAAAATCGAGGAGAACAACGGGATTAATGAGACCATTGAAATGAATACCACCTTTATAGAAAGAGAAAGCACGTAGTATATATGGAAACATGTTTCGGACAATGATTCTGGAACATGTTTTTTTATGATATAGGAAATTCCTCTGGAATTTCCTATATCATAAAAACCCTCCGGGAGGATGCACACGCCGCGATAAGGTATATAGCCGCAAAGCGGCATCGCGGCGGCGCCAAAGTGTGCAAGCCCCTCATGAGTGAGGGGCTTGCACACTTTGTTCTGATTTAGGAATTAGAGAAAATTTGCTGTTTAGTTTTATAGAAAACCAAATATAGTAAATATGAACAAATGAAAAATAAAAATATAGTAAAAACAACGAAAATGAATTGCAAAAATATAAAAACTTACAAGTTTATTGACATTAATTTTAGTATATGTTATAAATGAAATAAGAAATGGGATCAATCCCAATTAAGCCGGGAAACAACGGCTGTTTTTTACCGCATAGAGTGGGATCAATCCCAATACTGAAGGGAAGGAGAGAAATATTGGAGAAAAAAGATAGTTTATTAAGCGCTCAGAAGATATGTAAATCCTTTGGAAAAAATAATGTTCTTAAGTCTGTAGACTTTGATTTGGAAGCCGGGGAGGTACATGCGCTGATCGGTGAGAACGGAGCAGGAAAGTCGACGCTTCTGAAAATATTATTCGGAATTTACCAGCCAACCTCAGGTGAGATTTATCTGGAAGGGAAGGCCGTGCGGATGAAACATCCGGTGGACGCCATCGGGCACGGTATTGCCATGATTCACCAGGAACCTTCCGTCTTTGAGGATCTGAGTATTGCGGAGAATATATTCACCGGACATTTTGATACCCGGAAGATCAAATGGGAGGACCTGAACAGGAAGGCATCGGAGGCGATGCTGGAAGTGGGGCTTGAGTTTTCACCGGGCAGGATGATGAAGGGCCTTTCCGTTGCAGAGCAGCAGCTGATAGAGATTGCTTCCGCACTTTCTTCGGATGCGAAGATCATTTTTATGGATGAGCCTACCGCATCGCTCACGCCTTCCGAGGTGGATAACCTGCTGGAGCTCATCGATAGCCTGCGTAAAAAGGGAAAGACGATCGTCTATATCAGCCACAGGCTTGAGGAGATTAAGGCAGTTTCGGACAGAATTACGGTTCTGCGGGATGGAGAGATCGTAGGTACATATCTGAATGCAGAAATCACCAAGGACCAGATTATCCAGAAGATGATCGGCAGGGAATTCAGGGCAGGGGGCAGAGAGTCAGAGAGCAAGACCTTTGGGCAGCCATTTTTGGAGGTAGAAGATATCAGTATTCCCGGCATTTTTGAACATGTCAGCTTTCAGATTGCTAAGGGTGAGATCATGGGGGTTGCGGGCCTTATGGGGGCAGGGCGGACAGAAGTGGCCAGAGGTATATTCGGGATTACGCCGGTGAAGTCGGGGCGGATCAGAATCGGAGGAAAAGAAGTAAAGATTGAGTCCCCAGAGGCAGCTATCAAAAATAAAATTGCGCTGGTGCCTGAAGACCGGCAGGGCTTGGGACTGTTTGTTTCGGAACCAATTGCCTTTAATACCACATTTGCAATTATTGACAGTATGAAAAAGAAGTTAGGTTACATTGATACGAAGAAAGAGAAAAAGATCTCTGAACAATACGTGGAGGGTCTGAAAACAAAATGCAGGTCTGTCACGCAGAAAGTGGGAGACCTGTCCGGCGGAAACCAGCAGAAGGTCAGTCTGGCAAAGTGGATCAGTACGAACCCGGATATTCTGATTCTGGACGAGCCCACGAGGGGAATCGACGTGGGGGCTAAGGAAGAAGTCTACAGGCTGATTAGAAAATTGGCGGAGGAAGGAAAATGCATTATGATGATCTCCTCCGAATTGAGTGAGATCATATCACTGAGCGATAAGGTCATGGTTATGTATGAAGGAAAACAGACGGGAATGCTGCGAAAGGACGAGATCACAGACGTTAAGATCCTGTCCGCGGCGCACGATTGTCTGGAGGAGGCGCAATGAAAAAGAAAAAGCTGAATTTAAGTTCATTTCGTGAATTAGGCGTGATTGCTATGATCGTGATTATCTATGCAGTCGTATGCATCGTAGAGCCCCGTTTTTTTTCAACCACTTCGCTGGTCAACATCCTGCTGTTTTTTCCATTTTTGCTGATTGTATCCCTGGGGGAGATGATCGAGATAGTGAGCAGAAACGTAGACATGTCATTGGGCGCGATCCTGGCGTGTTCCGGGTATGCGGCGGGACTGCTCTTTAAAACATACAGCGGCCTGCCTATCGCAGTTGTTTTTATCGTGGCGATTGCACTGGGATGTGTACTGGGGCTGATCAATGGGTTTATCGTGACTAAGTTTCAGATTCCATCAGTCATTGTTACACTGGGAACTATGAATGTATACCGTGGCGTGATTTTCATTCTGGGCGGTAAACAGATCGATAATTCGGTGATACCGCAGTCCTTAATGGCGCTTTCCCAACCAAAGCAGTCCGTCATCGGGATTCCATATTCTGTACTGATTGCGCTTCTGGCGGCAGTTCTTCTTGCATTATTTTTAAAATACTTCCGGGCAGGACGGCAAATATATGAAATTGGCTGTAACCCTGCGGCGGCAAGCCTGCGGGGGATTTCGAACAACCGGGTACAGTTGTTTGTCTTCACACTGGCCGGCGGGTTAAGCGGTCTGGCTGGGATGATCTTTATATCCAGAATCGGCTATATGGATCCGGGAGCCGCGGGGCGGGGCCTGGAATTCACGGCTATTGCCGCGGTTGTGATCGGCGGGACCAGTATGAACGGCGGAGTCGGCAAAGTGACGGGGACTGTACTGGGATGCCTGCTTCTGGGAGTCATACAGAATGCCATTTCAATAACAGGCATTTCCGGATATTGGCAGGAGGCCATTTATGGAATTATCATCGTAGTCTCTGTCATTATCGATAACTTAATTAAAAACAGGCTGGCAGTCAGCGAAGCGAGATAAGGGGGTCAATGATGAAGCATAAATTAAAAATGAACCGGATGATCCGGCCGGAACTGACGGTGTTTGTGTTCATGATTTTAAGCCTTGTGGTCGGGGTCCTGCTGTCGCCAAACTTTCTGGATATCAGATTTCTGCTTGGTTCCACGATATTCTACTGCGAACTCGGGCTGATGGCGATTCCGTTTACCCTCCTTCTGACATCGGGGGAGATCGATCTTTCCATCGCGGCAAACATGAGTCTGGTGGCCTGCCTGGTGGCCGTACTGTATCAGGCGGGGATGAGTATGCCAGTGTTAATTGTGATCGGTATTGCGGCAGGGACACTGCTTGGATTTTTTAACGGCCTTCTGGTGACGGTAACGAAGCTGCCCTCATTAGTGATAACAATCGGCATTATGTCAGTCTATCAGGGATTTTCACAGGTTCTGGTTGGTGACGCGGCGATTTCGGGATTTCCGGAATGGTTTATAGGCCTTGATCAATACACAATTTTGGGATTGATACCACTGAATCTGATTATCTTGATTGTAATCGCCCTTATTTTCTCCTTTCTGCTGAAAAAGACGGTATGGGGCAGGAAGATAACGGCCATTGGCCTGAACCGCGGCACAGCATTGTATTCCGGCGTTGCTGTTGAAAAAACAAAGGTCCTGCTGTTTACAATTCAGGGTACATTTTGTGCAATCGCAGGAATTATGACAATGTCCAGGCTGCAGATGGCGAAGTATACGATAGCGGGCGACGGACAGATGGACGTCATTACCATGGTCCTGCTGGGTGGAACCGCATTTGCGGGAGGCCGGGGGAGTGTCCTTGGAACACTGGCAGCATTTTTTATCATTGTATTTATCAGAACGGGCATGCGGCTGGCGCTTCTTAGCAATTACGCACAGATGGCGATATTGGGGCTGCTGTTGATTCTTGTAATAATTATTTCAAACGGGTTAGAAAAAATGGCTAAAAAATATGAATAGGAGGTGCAGCAGTATTAAAAAAATAATTAGCCATGAGAAACAAATAAATAAAAAAATCAGGAGGATTGCTATGAAAAAAAGAACATTATCAGTGGTATTGGGGATCTGTTTACTGGCTGCGGCGATGGTAAGCGGATGTGAGAAAAAGGGCGTGGAGCAGAGCCCGAAAAGTGACAGCAGCAAACAGGAAGAGGAGCAGGGAAGTACGGACGATAAGGCAGAAGGCAGTGCGAAAAGCGCTTCCGATGTCACAGTCCGCTATATCTGCCTGACAAAGGGGATTCCTTATTTTGACCCGATCATTGAGGGGATGAAAGATAGCGTGGAAAAGGCAGGGGCAACATTCCAGGATACGGCTCCGGATACAAGCGACGCGACGGCTCAGATCCCGCTGATTGAGGCAGCCATCCAGGATAAGGTCGATGTGATCTGTATTTCACCAAGTGATCCGGATGCTCTGTGCGCTACCTTTGATAAAGCGCGGGACGCTGGAATTATCGTTCTCTGTGTGAATGATGACGTCACCGGAAACGAAGACAGAAGAGACGGTGCGGTAATGTCTACGGATTATGATGTGCTTGGAAAGGAGAACTTCGAGGCGTTTGCAGAGAGCATGAATTATGAGGGCAAATTTGTTGCATTGAGCTCTAAGACCGGCACCCCGTTCCAGGAGAATCAAATGCAGATATACCGGGATATGATGGCGGAAGACGAGAAATACGCGAAAATGGAATTTGTAGATGTTCTTTATGGAGACGATGAAGCTACAAAGAGCCTGACAGAGGCAGAGGCTGCCATCCAGAAGTATCCGGAACTGAAAGGCATTATTTCTCCGACAACTGTAGGAATTGTAGCCGCAGCTTAGGCAGTGGAAAATGCAGGGCTGACTGGCAAGATCATGGTAAGCGGAACCGGAACCCCGTCCCAGTGCAAGACATACCTGGAAAATGGCACCATGCCAAATGCATTTCTCTGGGATACCAGGCTCTGCGGAAATGTAGCAGGAACACTTTCCGTTAAGCTTGCAACAGGGGAAGTCGCTCTGGAGGCAGGAGCGGAAATCGATCTGGGTGAGTACGGGACGGTAAAGGCGAATGATGTCTGCTTAGTACCGGCCGGCGATCCGCTGAAGTTTACTAAGGAGAATGCAGGAGAGTATGATTATTAGTCACTAAAAAATAAATAGACTGTGCTGTAAGGGGGCAGTCCCTTCTGCAAGGAGAACAGACCCCTCTGCCAAGGGGGACAGACCCCTCTGTCAAGAGGGACAGTCCCCTTTGAAAAGGGAACCTGCACAGTCTGCAGGAGGAGGTACGCGTATATGAATGCAAGAGAAAGGGTACTGGCGGCTTTAAAGGGGGAGGGGAAACCCGACCGGATGCCATTTGAGATCAGTTGGGGCGCGTTTACCCCGAGACTGATGCAATGTTATCATGAGCAGGAACAAACAGAGGAAGCGCCGGAAGAATACTTTGACTTTGACGTCAGGTCAGTAAATATCGGCGTAACAAACAAGAAAACGGATTTTACAAAATATTTCAAAGAGAAACTTCCGGATAACGTGATCTTCGATGAGTGGGGAGTTGGGGCCGTGCCCGGGTCACAGGAACATTTTCTGGAATTCAAGTATCATCCCCTCGCGTGGTGTGAGACCGCCGAGGATGTATATGGCTACGAGTGGCCGGATGTGGATGCGGATTACCGTTTTGAGGGCATGAAAGAAAAAATTGAAGAATATAAGTCCCGGGGCTATGTGGTAATGGGAGAGCTGTATCAGACGATCTTCGAAACCGCGTGGATGCTGCGTGGGATGGAAACTTTTTTGATGGATTACTATGAAAACGAAGAAGTGGCTATGGCTATATGCGATAAACTGGAAGAATTGCGGATCAAGCAGGCGAAGAAATATGCAGAGCTGGGTGTTGATATCATCCGCCTGGGAGATGACGTAGCGACACAAAAAGGGCCGCTGATGAGCCGTGAGATGTACGGCGCTTTGATAAAAGAACGTATGAAAAGAATCGTTCAGGCAGGGAAGGCTGTGAATCCGGAAGTACTTTATTTCCGGCACTGTGACGGGAAGGTGGAAGATATTGTGGATGATTTTATCGAGGAGGGCATCGATATCCTGAATCCTGTACAGCCGGAGTGTAATGACCTGACGCTTATATATGATAGATTTGGGGACAGACTGGCATTCTGGGGCGGAATCGGGACACAAAGTACGATGCCTTTTGGAACACCGGAAGAGGTGAGGGAAAAAGTAAAGGAAGTTCAAAAGATCTTAGGAAAAAGAGGCGCGCTTGTGGTGGCCCCTACGCATATACTGGAGCCGGAAGTGCCGTGGGAAAACGTATTGGCATTTGTGGACGCTGCGAGGCATTCCTATTACGAATAAATAAGACAGTTACGAATAAATAGGGTAGTTACGGATATATAAGATCGTTATGAATAAAGGTGAAGACAGTTATGAATAAAGGGGAAAATAGATACAAATAAAGGAGAAGTCAATGAAGCGATATGAAAAGAGATATGAGATTTTAAAAGAAGAATTAGGTGAAAAGGGTTTTGACCTGGAGAAAATTAAAAATTTACTAAAGGCGCAAGTCATTGAACTGCCCTCCTGGGCAGTGGGAAATTCGGGAACCCGATATGGTACATTTAAAGATAAAGGGGCAGCCGTTACGATCTGGGATAAGATCGACGACTGTGCGGAAATCCAGAGGTGCTTAGGGATCACGCCGGTAATGGCTAGCCATGTGTGCTGGGACAAGACTGAGGACGGAAGATTCGGCCCGGTCAGGGAATATGCCGAGGAGAAAGGCATGAAAATCGGTACCGTGCATCCGAATACATTTTCCGGGCAGGAGTTCAGGTATGGTTCCATGTGTTCGCCGTTGGACTGGGTACGTGAACAGACGAAGGAACACTTTAAAGACTGCGTCAGAATGGCGCGGGAGATGGGGTCCCGGACAATCGGGATGTGGGTGGCGGACGGAACCAACTATCCGGGGCAGGATAACCTGAGGGAGCGGAAGCACCGCCTGTATGAGGGCCTGAAGGTTCTGTATGATGCGATGGATCCGGATATGACTCTGCTGCTGGAATATAAACCCTTTGAACCGTTCTATTACACAACCGACGTGCAGGACTGGGGCACCTCCTATCTGATGTGCAGCAAATTAGGGCCTCAGGCAAAGACGCTGGTGGACCTGGGGCATCATCTGCCGGGGACCAATATTGAGCATATTATATCCACTTTGCTGGATGAAGGAAAACTGGGAGGGTTCCATTTTAACAACCACCGGTATGCGGATGATGACCTGATTCTGGGAACCGTGAACCCGCTGGAGATCTTCCTGATTTTCAAAGAAATCATCGATGCGGGGATGGAAGGCGTTGATAACCAGATTGCCTATATGCTGGATCAGTCCCATAATATTGAAAACAGCCTGGAAGGCATCATTTACTCAGTCATGAATATCCAGACCGCCTATGCAAAGGCATTGCTGATTGACCGTAAGGCCCTGAAAGCTGCCCAGGCAGAAAATGATGTAGTAAGATGTAACCAGATCATCATGGAGGCATTTGAAACGGATGTGGAGCCGCTGTTATCCGTTGTTCGCATGGAACTGGGGCTCACGGATACCAATCCGCTGAGGAACCACCGGGAGAGCGGTTATCATATAAATGCGGCTGAAACCCGAGAGGAAGGAATACTGACACTGGGAGGAGGATGCTGATGAATGGAAGAGAGAGAATTCTGGCAGCTTTAAACCGGCAGGAGCCTGACAGAGTTCCCACCTGTGAGTGGGTGCTCAATCCAAAGGTAATGGAGCAGATCTGCAATACCGCAAGTGACATGGAATTCGTACAGAAAATGGATCTGGACGGGATTGCCGTTGGACTGGATTCAAAAAATACAGTAATAGACGACCGGCATTTCATCGATGAATGGGGAATTACCAGGGTTTCCTATGACGAATATCCGAATCCGGTAGGATTTCCGATCCAGGAATTGTCCGATCTGGATACCTATGAAATGCCTGATCCCGATGCGCCGTACCGCTTCAATAAGATTAAAAAAGCATTGGATCTCTTTGGACAGGAAAAATGTGTGATTGCCAGGGTGCGGGACGTATTTTCACAGCCCAGGGATCTGATGGGATTTGAAAATTTCCTGGCGGGCTTTTATGAAGAACCAAAGCTGGTTCAGCGGCTGATGGAGATGAGCGTGGAATACTCCGGCAGAATCTGCGAAAATCTTGCCGGGCTTGGGATCGAGGTCATCGTTGTGGGCGATGATATTGCCAACGACCAGGCGCTTCTCATGAATCCCGACATGTACAGGGAACAGGTACTGCCTCACTTTGAAGCACTGGTGAAGAAGGCGAAAAGTCTAGGGCTCAAGGTGATCAAACACAGTGACGGAGATTTAAACAGCGTAGTAGAAGATCTGGTAAACACAGGAATAGACTGTTTGGATCCGATAGACGCCAGAGGAAATATGGATCTTGCCGCATTAAAGGCAAGGTATGGTGACAGGATTGCATTCAAGGGAAATGTGGACTGTGTAGAAACACTTGTAAATAAGACAGAAGACCAGGTGCGCAGGGAAGTGGCGCGCTGCCTGCTCCAGGGAAGCGTGGGAGGCGGACACATTATCTCCTCCTCCAACTCGATCCACAGCGGAATAAATCCGCAGAATTACAAGGTCTTTTTGGATGCGTTAAAGGAATTGGGGACGTATCCCTTAGATATTGAAAAATTAAAGCAAATCGCAGAATAGGGGTGTGCAAATGGGCAGATATTTTGCAGTTGATCTGGGGGCGGAAAGCGGTCGCTGTATCGCAGGAACCCTGGAAAACGGCATCATAGAACTGGATGAACTGTGTAGGTTTCCAACACAGGGACTTAAAATCCGGGGAGAATGGAAATGGAATGTTTACCGTTTTTATGAAGAAATATTAAAAGGACTCCGGATCTATGCAGACCAATACGGCCCTAAACTGGATTCCATCGGCGTGGACACCTGGGGCGTAGATTTTGGCCTGCTGGATAAAAACGGGACACTGATGGGAATCCCATATACATACAGGGATAAACGGACTGAGGGCACGGATGCCCTGCTGGAACCAAGAAAAAAAATGCTTTACCGAAAGACAGGAATCCAATTTTTGGAGTTTAATACTTTGAACCAGCTTATTGCAGCAAGGAAGCAGAAAGATACACAGCTTGACCATGCCAGGGAGCTGCTGTTTGTGGGAGATATTCTGCATTATCTGCTTGGAGCCAAACCCGTCTGCGAATATACGGCGGCCTCGATCTCCATGATGGTAGATACAGTCAACCGCAAATGGGATGATGAAATCTTCGAGGCCTACAATATCCCGGTAGAACTGCAGTCCCAGATCTCGTTTGCAGGGGACAAAGTAGGAACCCTCCGGGACGATATTGCAGAACAAGCGGGACTAAAACGCGGGATTCCGATCATAACGCCCGCCGTACATGACACGGCAAGCGCGGTAGTAGCGACTCCCGCAGAAGGTGAAAACTTCGCCTTCATCAGTTCCGGTACATGGTCTCTGGCAGGAATGGAGCTGAAACAGCCCGTAAATAATGAAAAAAGCTTCGCACTTAATATATCCAATTCTGGCGGAGTACTTGGAAAATCCCTTTTCCTAAAAAATATCATGGGACTCTGGATTATTCAGCAATGTAAGAAACAATGGAATCGAAAAGATCCGGGACTGGACTACTCCAGAATCGTAGAAGAGGCAAAAAAAGCCCCCCAATTTATGGCGTTTATAGACGTAGACGACAACAGCTTTTTCGCACCGGATAATATGCCCCAAGCGATCGTCGAATACCTGAAAAAAACAAATCAGATCCACCTCAAAGAAGATGACATCGGTGCAATCAGCAGGCTGATCTATGAGGGCCTTGCACTGAAATACAGATATGTGTTAGGGAAGATAGAAGATGCCGCAGAGAAAAAAATCGATGTCGTGCACGTAACCGGAGGCGGTGGAAAAAATACACTATTAAATCAGTTTATAGCCAATGCGCTTCACAAAAAAGTAACGGCAGGCCCGGAAGAATGCACAGCAACCGGCAATCTCCTGATGCAGGCTTACGGTTGCGGACACGCCTCCTCATTAACAGAAATACGCAGAATAGTGAGAGATTCCTTCCAGGTGAGGGAATATGTGCCGGAAGATGAAGCGGAATGGAATCTGGCATATAAAAATTTCTCAAAGTATTGTTTTTAAAAATGAGGAATATTCTTACTTTCAAGGGGATATACAGAGTTGGGGCGGGATAAACTAATATAGGAGCAGTATAACGTGCATCATCTGTGCTGCTCCTATAAACATTATTAAATTAGGAAAATGCAGGTAAAAGAGTATCTCATCCAACGCCGGGATACCCCATCCTGAATAAGTTACCTGTTAAGGCACTATACTGCATAGTTTCATTATACTGAGCCGGGGTGTATAGATTTTCCAGTCCATAGACTTCCAATACTTTGTAGGAGGCTACAGCCAATAGTACAGCAATAAACTTTTTATACATTGTAATCCCCCCTCTCTATCTAAGTTCTATTAATATCTTACGCATAAAGGTAAATGTATTTTGTAAATTAATGGGTTAATATTGTTATCCATAATTTAGCAGTATTTAAACATTTAAAACTTTGGAATGTTGAGTAGTTTTATAAGGGTATGACATGCCATACATTATATCCTTCTTACGCTTCTGCTCTTTAGCATAAATTGTTTGACTTTTGTCCGAAAATATATTACAACTAGAATTAAGCAGAGCTTAAAATACGAGGAAAGGAGGTCTGATTATGGCAAATATCAGAGATGTTGCAAAAAAGGCAAACGTAGGTCCGACAACGGTTTCACGGGTTCTGAACAACAGCGGTTATGTATCCGATGAGACGCGCCAGAAGATTGAAGCAGCCATGCGTGAACTGGACTACACGCCCAACGAGCTGGCGCGCAATTTATTTCACAAGAAAACAGGGATCATCGCCGTATTAGTTCCCACGGTTGCACACCCGTTTTTTGCTGAATTTGTAGAATATGTGGAAGCAGAGCTGTATAACTGCGGCTACAAGACCATGCTGTGCAATACCGTGAAAGAAGAAAATGCAGAACTCGAATATCTGGATATGTTGAACCGTCATATTGTAGACGGCGTGATCACCGGCGTACACTCACTTGATGTGGAAGAATACCTTAAGATCCACAAGCCGATTGTGGCGCTTGACCGCTACCTGGGCGAAGATATCCCTGTGGTGGCAGTGAACCATAAAAGAGGCGGCAGACTGGCGGCAGAGGAGCTGATCAGAAGCGGCTGTAAGTCCGTACTGCATTTTCGGGGAGCGCAGGAAGTTGAGTCACCATACCATGACAGGCATTATGAATTTGAAAGGATTATGAAAAAGAACCATGTGAAGACATATGCCTATGAACTGGAATGGAACCGTTTTGACGCCGTATATTATAAAAAGGCGGTGGATTCAGTTTTTGAGATGGGAATAGATTTTGACGGAGTATTCGGGGTTGACCAGCTGGCGATCGGTTATATGAATGAAGCGATCAGAAGGCATAAAAAGGTACCGGGGGATGTGAAGATTGTGGCTTATGACGGTACCTACCTGACGGGAATCGTAGAACCACAGGTGACGGCCGTTGCACAGCCTATGGAAGCGTTGGCCAGGGAATCCGTGCGCCTGATGGCAAGGCTGGTAAATGGAAAGACTTACAAAAACAAGCAGGTCTTATTAGAGGTGGAACTTAAAAAAGGAAAGACAACTTTATAATCAGTTCATTGTGAAAGGTGTACAAAATAAAATCAAAATCTTTTGTAGTTATAAACAAAAAAGCAGTAAATTTAAAAAATAAGGTTGACTTTTTTAAATGGAGTTATATAATGGGCTTAAAGTAATCAACAGGTGTACATCCTAGAAAACTTATTTTTTTTGCCGCATTGTGGAACGGGTTCCATGATGCGGCGCGGAACAAGCTGAGGTATTTTTTTTAAACAATGTGGAACGGGTTCCACATTGGGAACAACAAAACAGTATTCGTAATACAAGGAGGAGCATTATGAAGAAAAGAACTTTAAAAAAACTGTTGTCAGCTGTTATGGCCGGTACGATGGCTGTGGGATTGCTAGCGGGATGTTCAGGCGGCAAGGAGCCGGAGCCGAAAGCAGAGTCAGAGGGAGGAGCAACGACGATTAAGTTCGGTATCCATGTGGCAAACCCCCAGGAGCAGGAAGCGGTTACATACAACATTGTGCAGGCATTTAACGAAAAGTATGACGGAAAATATAAGGTGGAGTTTGAGGCTTCCGATAAAGAGTCCCATTCCAAGAATATGAAGCTGGAAGCTTCCGACGGAACACTTCCGCAGATCTTCTGGCTGGATGCCAGCGAGGCTCCGGAATACAGCGACTCCGGCGTACTGATGGACTTATCGGATTTCTTATCCGAAAATTCCGATATCCAGACAGCACTTGGCGGCATGGAAAATGCATTTCAGGATGACAACGGACAGTACGGTCTGCCATACCAGTGTAATGTCCAGGGAATCTTTTACAACAAAGACCTGTTTGATAAGGCAGGGATTGAGTATCCTACGAACGACACTACATACGAAGAATTCATTGAGATGATCAAAAAGCTGAAAGAGAGCGGCGTGACTCCACTGTCAATCGGAAGCAAAAACAGTGCATACGCAATGTGGGAGTTCAATGAGACGCTTGCCAGATATGGATGGGCGGAGAATATCGACAGCATTCTTTCAGGAGAAAAGAAATTCAACAATGAAGACCTGAACGCCTGCTTTGAGAAATTAAAAGGAATTGCGGATGCAGGGGCATTCCCGGAAAATATGGCTACGATTGAATACTTCGACGCGAAGCAGCTCTTTATCGAAGGCAAGGCGGCAATGTTCGGCACCGGCCAGTGGGACTGTGCGGAATTTGATGAAAATATCGGCGAAAAGGTAGGTTTCTGGTGGGGGCCTAAATTTACAGATACGAATTACAACCAGGATATTGCAATGAAGGTTCCGTCCGCACCGATCGTTGTGAATGCAGAGGTTGCAGACGATGACGCAGTGAAAGAGGCAGTTTACGAATTCCTGAAATTCTACTACGGAGAAGATGCTGCAAAGATTTCCTATGAAGGTTCTATTTTCCCGGCAACAAACTATTCCGAAGTTGCAGCAACGGACACACAGTATTCTATGAATGCGATGCTGGAAGCCCTGGCTGCAGGATGGGAGAGCCCGGAGGCAGCGCCGGATCTGACTGTGGTATCCGCAGTACAGGAGGCACTTTACAATTCCATGTTTGGCGTGATGCAGGGAACATATGAGCCGTCCGAAGCTCTGGATAAGATTGACGAGGCTCTGTCCTACAGTAAGTAAAGAGACAGGTTAATACGCAGAAAGCCGGAGTCCCCTCCGTGAGTGCGGAGGGGCTGCGGGTGGATTGTTGACAATGTACTGGTAATGGTTCAGGCATGCCTGAGCTGTTGCGGATTCTATGATTGGAGAAGGATATGCGCTGGTTAAGTAAAAGAAGATATAAAATAGGCCTTCTGATCCCGACACTGCTCGTCTATAGCGTGTTCATCGTCCTGCCGATTGTGATTGCGGTCGGATACAGCTTTACAAAGTATTCCGGCATTGGTAAGGCAAGGTTCCAGGGATTTCAGAATTATATCAGGCTGTTTCAGGATAATGTGTTTTGGATTTCACTGAAGAATACGATGATTATTTTCATACTGGCATTTATCCTGCTGCTGACATTATCATTTCTGATAGCACTGCTTTTAAATAACCGGTTGAAAGGAACCGATTTTTCGAAAGCACTTATATTTTCCCCTGCAATTATTGCGCCCATTATTGTAGGTATTATATGGGTATATATTTTGGATCCGAATATCGGCGTTATTAATAATATTCTGGACGCGGTGGGAGCATCGGCGCTGAAGCACAAATGGATCGGCGGGGAGACATTTTCACCATACAGCATTGCAGTCATTTATTTCTGGCAGCAGCTCGGATATCTGGTGACCATTTTTATTGCCGGACTGAAAATGATTCCGGAAGACGTGCTGGAGGCAGTGAAAATTGACGGAGCAAGCGGTGTGCAGAAGGTACGCTATGTCATCATTCCCATGATGCGCACGACAATCTCGACGGTATCTGTCCTGATTATTACCGGCGTATTCAAAATCTTTGAAATCGTTCAGCAGACAACAGGCGGAGGCCCGAACCACCTGTCAGAGACACTGGTAACCTACAGTTACTCTATGACATTCTCCAGCAGTGATTACGGCTATGGGATGTCTTTGGCTACGATTACCTTTTTGCTGTCGCTTTTGATTACGGGGATTTACTCATTCCTGACCAGAGAGAAAGAGAGGTAGCAGGATTATGATAAATAAAAAGAAGAAGACAGCCATGTATATCCTGATGGTATTGATTACGCTGATGGTTGTATTTCCGTTTATCTGGATGCTGGTGCTTTCCTTTAAAACAAATTCGGAAATATTGTCAGCACCGCTTTCTCTGCCGAAAAGCCTGAACCTGGAAAACTACAGCAATGCGTTTAAAACTTTGGATTTTCTGCAGCTGTATGGAAATACATTATTTGTATGTGTGATATCACTGGTTATCGAATTAATTATTACCTTTTTCAGTTCCTTTGTGATCTCCAGAATGGAGTTTAAGAATAAGAAAATTGTTTCCTTAATATATGGGTTTCTGATTATGGGACTTTCAATCTCACCCTTTATTCTGCTCTTTCCGGTGTATAAAATCAATGTATTCTTTGGATTAAGGGGTAAGCTGGCGCTGATATTCCCATATGTGGCAACATCCATATCCTTCAACACGCTGCTGCTGGTGGGCTACCTGAAGGCGCTTCCTACAGAGATTGATGAGGCCGCCGTGATTGACGGATGCAGCATCTGGGATCTGATGCTGAAGGTGATTCTTCCCATGGCAAAACCGGTCATTGCAACGATTGTAATTTTTAACGTGTTGTATATCTGGAATGAATTCCCATTCGCATCTGTTATGTTGAGAGACATCTCAGATTATACGCTTTCCATGGGGGCGTCCTTCTTTAAAGGAACCTATACGGTGGATTATGGCGGGATTGTAGCGTCCAGTGTGCTGATTATCATACCGGAACTGATTTTCTACGGCATCTTCCAGAAGAATATTGTAGAGGGTATGACGGCCGGGGCCGTAAAAGGCTAAGCCGGGAGCGTTAAATTATAGGCTTCTGCACTTATACACACGTTTTGTACTGAGAACGGACAGATCTGTGTGGACTGTTGTGAATAAATATAACATTGTAAAAGAATTAGGAGGAGATATCATGAGTAAAGTATCAGGATTATTTCAGGATCTGACAACCATAAAAGAGGCCAGAAACGGAAGGCTGGCGAGTTGGGATCAGAGAGGCAAGAACCAGGACTACTGGGAAATTCCTGCAAAAGAAAGCATAACACTGGGAGAGATTGAAGGCCCCGGCTGTATTACGCATATCTGGATGACCTCATCCTGCCGAAGGGTAAAGGCACCCAGCATCCTGGATCCGGTGCAGAATGCATCCGCAGCTCCGGTGATGGAAATCCATCCGGCTCTGGGGGTAATCTGGGACGATTATGATCCGTTTTATTATAGGAAGGCATTGATCAAAATTACATGGGATGACCAGGATACGCCGAGCGTTCTGGCGCCTTTCGGAGATTTCTTTTGTATCGGGAACTGCTATCCGGGGAATTTTTCCTCCCTTCCATTTAATGTATCGCTGAAACCGGAGGAGGCAGGACGCTACGGCGCACCATGTTCTGTATCCTGTTATTTCCCAATGCCATTTAATAAGGAGGCAAAGATTGAGATTATCAATGAAAATGAGCTGCCGTTTATTTTATATTTTAACATTGACTATGAAATGTATAAAAAACCGTTGGATGAAAATACCGCTTATTTCCATACAAGCTGGCACAGAGAGAATCCGTGCGACGGATGGGGACCGGATATTCAGGTGAATTCACCGGAGGTCAATAATGTTACTAATTTGAAAGGGGAAGGCAATTACACCGTCCTGGACGTGGAAGGAACAGGCCATTACGTGGGATGCAACCTGACCGTGAAGCATTACCAGGGCAGTTGGTGGGGCGAAGGAAACGACATGTTTTTTATTGACGGGGAAGAGTATCCAAGCCTCAATGGCACCGGAACGGAGGATTACTTTAACCATGCATGGGGTATGCAGCGCAACGCATTCCCATTCTTTGGAACCATTGTGCACGAAGGGGATACGGACGGATTCCATGTATCCTACCGGTTCCATATTACAGATCCGGTCAGATTTGAAAAGCGCCTTCGCGTAACGATTGAGCATGGTCATGCAAACCATTTGTCGGACGACTGGAGTTCTACGGCTTACTGGTATCAGACCCTGCCGACCGCAAAGCCGCTTACGATCCTTCCAGTGGAGGAGCGTCTGCCGAATGTGCCTGTGCTTCCCGAAAGAGACCTGAAGATGCCACAGTTAACAGAAGAAATGCAGGCGGCCAGGGATTCTTACGAGAAACGCTGGGAAGAGTACTCTCCGGCAAGGCAGGAGCAATTCAGAATCAAGGAGAACAAAGCACGCCGTGAGTCGGCGCTCAATACGGAGTTTGCAAAAAAACTGCGTGAAGAATACAAGTAATGGGAGAACTGGAGGCGTTTTATGTCTAAGGAATTAATGCAGCAAAATATCGAGAAAGCCCAGAGGGAGATTGATGCGAAAAAGGAATGCGTGAGAAAGGGCAAAATGCGCCAGCACTACCACTTTATGCCGCAGACCGGCTGGCTCAATGATCCGAACGGGCTGATTTACTACAAGGGAAAATATCATTTTTTCTACCAGTACAACCCATACGAGGGATTCTGGTCCTGCATGCACTGGGGACATGCGGTGAGCGGAGATCTGATACACTGGGAATACCTGCCCCTTGCGCTGGCTCCAAGTGAAAGCTATGACGACCATCACCAGGGCGGATGTTTCTCGGGAAGCGCGATCGAGCATGACGGGAAACTATTCCTGATGTATACGGGGACAACGAATAATGGGAAGGGCTTTGAGCAGTCCCAGTGTATTGCATACAGCGAGGATGGGATCCATTTTGAAAAATACGAGGGAAACCCGGTTCTGACCGCACCTGAGGGGATTCCGGGAGACTTCTTCCGTGACCCGAAGCTCTGGAAGCACGAGGACACCTATTATGTGGTCTGTGGGGCGAACAAAGACGGTATGGCCCAGGCGCTTTTATACAAGTCACAAGACATGTTTCACTGGGAATTTGTGAATATCCTGGCCGAAAGCCGGGGCGAGTGGGGATATATGTGGGAGTGCCCGGATTTTTACCCCATCGGTGACAAATACGTCCTGATGTTCTCCCCTATGGGGGCAAAAGAAAGAACCAGTGTATATCTGGTAGGTGATTTTGACTATCAGACCGGAAAATTCTACTATACCGTATCCGGGGAAATCGACTGGGGATTCGACTACTATGCCCCGCAGTCATTCCTGTCCCCGGACGGCAGGCGGATCATCGTCGGATGGGCCAATGCCTGGGACTGGATGCCGTTCTGGAAGGACTGGGGGCCCACCTACAAGGAAGGGTGGTGCGGATTCTTCAATCTTCCGAGGGAGGTCGTGCTCTGCAAGGACAATACCCTGCAGTTTTTGCCGGTCAGAGAACTGGAACAGCTCAGACGGGATGAGCAGATACAGCGAAATGTAACATTAAAGGCGGAAACCCCCCTCCTGTTCCGGGAAGGCAGCGTATACGAGGCAAAGCTCAAAATTAACCTAAAAGAATCAACCGCAAAGAAGATCTGTATGGAATTGCGCTCCTCAGACGAAAAGAAAACGCTGGTAGTCTTCGATTTTGAAAAAGCAGAGATCAGCTTTGACAGAAGTCAGGCAGACGGCTGGAGCAAGGGCATTGCCAAAAGTCCATTGAATCTGCTGGGAAAGGACTACTTGGATATCCATATATTCTCAGACCAGAGTTCAGTAGAAATGTTCAGCAATCATTACCAGAATAACATATCATGCAATATATTCGCCCCGGAAACAGCGTGCGGGAATTACATAACGGCACAGGGGGGGGAACTAAGTATTGAGATTATGGAAACTTGGGATTTGGAGGGCGTGATGTAGGGGACGCTTGCCGAGAGCCGGGACGTGCTGTGAAAAGCGCCTATCCTGTTGGAAATACTGGCCGCTGCGCCAAGCAGCAGTAAGAGGAAATCCGCAAAATCAGCCGGAACCGAACACATTCACCGCTTAATCTGATGATTAAACGGCTCAGGTGTTCTGGAAAGTTGCTTCGGAAGCAACTTTCCTCCGGCTGATTTCGCGGATTTCCTCTAACTGCTGCTACGCTCGCTTGAAGCATTTCCAACAGGATAGGCGCTTTTCACAGCACGTCCCGGCTCTCGGCAAGCTGGTTCATCAGGCCGGCAGGCAAAAGACAGTTCCCTGTTGGGGCACGGACGGGGGCGCCGGATATTTCAAGCATAGTTACAAAACTATTTCAGTACATTTAAGGAAGATGTAAGCCACGCATAGACATATCCATCCGCCTCCCCGGTCTGGTTCCCCAATCAGGGGAACCAGTCTTTACTGCCGGTCGGATGAACCAGCCTGGCGGGGAACGGGACGGGATGCAGACGTAAGCATATATCTGTCTGGAGTACATAGAGCGAGCTTAGCAGCAGTTAGAGGAAACGGAAAAAATCAGCCGGACAAAAGTTGATTCCGAATCAACTTTTGAATACGCCTGAGCCGTCTGCTCATCAGAGCAGGCGGTGAATGCGTATGGTGCCGGCTGATTTTTTCCGTTTCCTCTTACTGCTGCTTAGCGCAGCGGGCAGTATTCCAGACAGATATATGCTTACGTCTGCATCCCGTCCCGTTCCCCGTCAGGCGTCCCCTTTCATCCGCTCCCAAGCCTAAAACTCGTAAGCCACAAACCTACTTCCTGTATGCGAACATGGGTACCCCGTCCTCCATTGGAACATGGACTTCCCCCTGGATCAGAGGCTTTGCATAGTCGATAAATGCATCGCCCACATCCGTGCCTTCTCTCGTAATCCATTCTGCCGGAACTGTTTTTTCCCTGTTGCAGACATGGTTGACATCGGTTGTTACGTAATCAATTGTATAGGGCTTGTCCTGGATTCTTTTGAAAGCAATCATCTTTCCGGTTTCGCCTTCCAGCGCACACTTTACGCCAAAGGCGCCGGAGGCGATGGCCTCTTTTTGGTCTGTGCCGGAGAGCATGGTGCTGGAGCAGCGCTGGGATACGTTTAGTTCTACGGAACGGACTTTGATGCCCAGCCGTTCCTTGATCAGATTCTCCAGATATTTTCCCGAGCCGGCCAGCATCTTGTGGCCAAAGGCGTCTACGCCTACGTCGCTGGCAAACTCGCAGATGAAGGTGCCGTCTTTGTCATGAATACCTTCGGATATACATACAACCAGGTTGGGAGTTTGTTCCAGGGCTTCCTCCACTTTTTGAAGGAATGCTTCCTGGTCAAATGCAGCCTCAGGAAGATAGATCAGAACCGGATTGTCTCCCTCGAACTTCCGGGCCAGAGCGCTGGCGGCGGTCAGCCAGCCGGCATGGCGTCCCATGATTTCTACGATGGTAACGGATTTTTTATTGTCATATACGGAGGCGTCCAGGGTGATTTCTCTGACCGTAGATGCAATGAATTTGGCGGCGCTGCCGAAGCCCGGGGTGTGGTCGGTCTCCACCAGATCGTTGTCGATTGTCTTGGGAATCCCGATGAATTTGATATCGCTGCCGGTTTTAGCGGCATAGCGGGAGAGTTTGCTTACGGTATCCATGGAGTCGTTTCCACCGATATAGAAAAAATATCCGATATTTAATGCATTAAGCTTTTCCATTAGCTCTGGATATACCGGATCGTCCAGATCCTCGGGAAGTTTATAGCGGCAGGATCCCAGATAGGATCCGGGAGTCGTCTTGATCAATTCCAGTTCGCCGGAGCGTTCCAGAGGCTCCATATCCATGTAATGCCCGGCGAGGAAGCCCTCGATTCCGTTGATCATTCCATATACAGCGCCAAAAGAATCTTCCCGGTTCAATGCCTCATATACAACGCCGTAAAGGCTGGCATTGATGACTGCGGTTGGTCCGCCTGACTGGCCCACGATAACATTTTTCTTCATAAATAATCCCTCCAAAGCTATTTTCGTTTTTGTCATACCTATAACTATAATGGAAAAAGACATATTTTACAATAGGTTACTATGTGCGGCCCCGTGGATAGTAACTGTAACAGGTACAAAAACGGATTTTGTGATAAAACAGTTGGAAATTTGGTGAATGTGCAGTATAATTGCTGTATCTGAGTAAAGAGGTGTTCTTATGAAATTTATATCATTTGCAATTCCATGCTATAATTCTGAAGCGTATATGGAAAAGGCGATACAATCAATATTAAAGGGCGGGGAGGATGTGGAGATCATCATTGTGAATGACGGCTCCAAGGACGGTACAGAAGAGATTGCCCGTCATTATGCAGATTTGTATCCAACGATTATTAAGGCGGTAAACAAGGAGAACGGGGGACACGGCGATGCTGTCAATGCGGGATTGGCTCATGCCACAGGTCGATACTTTAAGGTGGTGGACAGCGATGACTGGGTAGATGAGGAGGCCCTCAGGCAGATCCTGGAAGCAGTCAGGGGCTTTGTGCAGACGGAGACGGAAGTGGACATGATTGTTTCAAATTATGTGTATGAAAAGGTTGGGGTTGAGCATAAGAAGGTCATCCATTACCGCAATGTGCTGCCGCAGAACCAGATATTCCATTGGGACGATATCGGGCATTTCCGGCTGGACCAGTATATCCTGATGCATTCCGTCCTCTACCGGACCGAAATGCTGAAGTTATGCCAGCTCAGGCTGCCGAAGCATACATTTTATGTGGATAACATTTACGTGTATTACCCCCTGCCGCATGTGCGTACGATCTACTATATGGATGTTGACTTCTACAGGTATTTTATCGGGC
Source organism: Eubacterium sp. BIOML-A2 (assembly GCF_009680135.1). Taxonomy (NCBI): domain Bacteria; kingdom Bacillati; phylum Bacillota; class Clostridia; order Eubacteriales; family Eubacteriaceae; genus Eubacterium; species Eubacterium sp. BIOML-A2. The sequence goes on along the minus strand of NZ_WKZK01000007.1, from coordinate 32,668 downwards.
GAGAGGATCAATCCGTTAACGAAAAGGTGATGATCAGCAGGATAGACCAGCAGATATTCGTAAACAAGTGCATGATAAATATGTATGAACTGCGGATGATTTCCAGTAAAAAGCTGCGTAAATACATGATTAATTACCTTGCAATTATGATGACTGTATCCTCGATTTTGTGTATCCGTTCCAAGAAAAAGGCGAATCTGGAAAAGAAGGCGGAACTGTGGCAGTATCTGAAGAAAAAGGATTACGGCACTTACTTTAAGATTCGTTACGGAATCCTGGGCCAGACGATCAATCTTCCCGGCAAGTCCGGACGAAAGGTATCCTCCATGGCTTACAGCGTGGCAAGAAGGCTTATCGGGTTTAATTAGCTGATACGGTACGATTGGATATTACGAAACGTTTTATGATTTACGGTCCGGCAAAAGTTATGGAACAGAATCTGCACAGCCGCATGTGCGTAAAGAAAATATTTTAACTGAAAAGAGAATATTTTACCAGCCATGGTACATACTAGTAATAAAAAAAGGAGTGTGTATTATGGCTGTTAATTTTTCAGAAAGTAAAACAAAAGAAAACCTGATGAGAGCATTTGCCGGGGAGAGTCAGGCAAGAAACAGATATACGATCGCTGCAGATAAGGCAAGAGAGATGAAAATGTATACGATTGCCGACATCTTTTTGTATACGGCTGATCAGGAGCGCGCCCATGCGGAGAGATATTACGAGCTGCTTAAAGATCTGTCCGGTGAGACAATCTTTATTGACGGCGGTTATCCGGTAGATCAGCAGACGACTTTGGCTGAGCTTCTGAGAGCTGCGGAGCACAACGAAAAAGAGGAATATGAGGATGTTTACCAGGAATTTGGTGATGTGGCTAAGGAAGAAGGCTTTTTAGAGGCTGCGTCTGCATTCTATCAGATCGCAGAGATTGAACACATCCACCAGGTTCGTTTTGGTGAAATAGCCGGCATGTTGGAGACCAACCAATACTTTGCTTGTGAGAATGAGAGCAAATGGATCTGTACGAACTGCGGATATATCCACGAGGGAAAACAGGCTCCGGCTGTATGTCCGGTCTGCCGCCATGCGCAGGGGTATTTTCTGCCATATGCATATGCTGCATATAAGGGAGAAGGAAGATAGCCAGAAAAGATATACCCAAACGGGTAAGAACCATCTGTTAACTGAATAGTCAAAAGGAGCGGGATATGAGCCAGAAAGTAGAGAATCTGCTGAACCTTGCATTAGATGCTACGGAAGAAGAACGCGTCAAGTCACTGGAGCTGGAGGTGGGATATAACCCGATTGACAGAGAATGGGATCTGGTGATTAAGTATTCGGGTTCCCTTGATCCGGTGAGAGCGCTGGCAACGTCTGTGACGGAACTGACAAATGAGTATGCTGTTATCACAGTACGGGAATCTGTGATTGACAGGCTGGCATCCATTCCCCAGATAGAGTATATTGAAAAACCAAAGAGGCTGTTTTTTCAGGTGGCGAACGGAAAGAGAGTTTCCTGCATCAATCCGGTGCAGCGAACTCCTTTTTCTTTGTTCGGAAACGGCGTGCTGACTGCCGTAATAGACAGTGGAATTGATTATGCCAACGAGGACTTCAGAAATCCGGATGGAACCACCAGAATACGGGCTCTGTGGGATCAGACGATTCCGGGCAGCCCGCCGGAAGGCTATGCCATCGGCACGGAATATACACAGGAGCAGATCAACGAGGCTCTTGCACAGGACTCCAGAGAGGCGCGGGAGCGAATTGTGCCAAGCAGGGATACTTCGGGCCATGGGACCGCGGTCGCAGGAATTGCAGCGGGCAACGGCGCCGGGAGTCCTGGCCGCCAGTATGCGGGGGTGGCGTCGGCCAGTGATTTGCTTGTCGTTAAGCTGGGAATTCCCCGGGATGAAGGCTTCCCCAGAACAACGGAACTGATGATGGGGGTAGATTATGCGGTTCGCAAAGCTCTGGAGTACCAAATGCCTGTGGCCGTGAATATTAGTTTTGGAAATACATATGGTTCCCACGACGGAACTTCCCTGCTGGAGCGCTTTCTGGATGATATTTCTAATTACTGGAAGTGTGCAGTTTGTGTGGGCAGCGGAAATGAAGGAACCAGTGCCGGCCACACCTCCGGCAGGCTGACAGTGAATGTGGAAGAAAGTGTGCAGCTGGGGGTACAGGCTAACGAGCCCACGGTCAATGTGCAGCTTTGGAAATCCTATGTGGATACAGTGGATATTTCCCTGATCAGCCCATCGGGAGTGCGGGTGGGCCCGATTCAGGAGATCCTTGGCTCTCAGCGATTTATCCTGGGTAATACGGAGATACTTCTATATTATGGGGAACCGAAACCGTACAGCGTCAAGCAGGAAATATTTATTGACTTCCTGCCCAGACAGACCTATATAGACAGCGGCGTATGGCAGATTATCCTATCGCCGCGCAGGGTGGTGACAGGAGAATATGAGATGTGGCTGCCCAGTCAGAGCGCACTGAATATAGGGACCGGGTTTTTATTTCCAAAGAGTGATACGACGCTCACCATACCCTCTACGGCACTCCGGGTGATAACCGTGGGTGCATATAATAGTCTGACATTCAGTTATGCAGACTTTTCGGGCCGGGGGCCGGCGGCGCTCTATGAGTATGCTGCGGTGCCAAAGCCGGATCTTGTGGCTCCGGGGGTAAACGTAACGACTGTGGTGCCCGGCGGGGGCTATGCACAGTTCACCGGAACTTCATTTGCCGCGCCCTTTGTGACCGGAAGCGCGGCACTGCTGATGGAGTGGGGGATTGTGAAAGGGAATGACTCCTATTTGTATGGGGAGAAGGTGAAGGCCTATCTGCGGAGAGGGGCGAGAGAACTTCCGGGATTTGATCGGTGGCCGAATAACCAGATGGGGTATGGGGCGCTTTGTGTGCGGGATAGTATTCCGGTATAAGGTTTACATGCTGCCGAATAGGTTGTTTTAACAGATTTTTAAATAGACATCTAAATAAATGGTCGAATATGCTCTTTTTGGGAGCGTTATTAATAACTATTGGACAATCGTCAATGATATAATAAACCACAACTACAAGACGAGAATGTTCAGATCGAATCATTTTCAGACACAGAAACATACTTACCTGACAAAACAACGAACCAGAGGTACAGTAAAAATAGATAAGGAGACAACAAATGAGATATAATTTTGACAGAGAATGGAAATTTTCACTGGGGGACTTTGGTATTTTACCGGAATCCATGTCGCATGGAGCCGTCTATGGCTTTTCAAAAGCCGGCGGGATTACAGGCGCTGCGGCTCTGGAATTTGATGATTCGATCTGGGAGACAGTGGATCTCCCCCATGACTGGCAGCACAGCCAGGAGCTTGACCTTACTGCCCCCGCAGACCATGGATACCGCAGGGGGCTCAAAGGCTGGTACCGCAAAAAATTCTGTTTAGATGAATGTGACAAATACCGTTCACTTAGCCTGGTTTTTGACGGAATTGCAGGCATAACTGATATATACCTGAACGGATGTAAGCTGTACCATAATGAAAGCCGCTACAATAGCTTTTGTGTGAATATTACAGACATTGCAAATTACGGGAAGAAGCCGAATATTCTTGCAGTAGAGATTGACTGCAGTATCTGGGAGGGCTGGTGGTATGAAGGCTCGGGGATATACCGGCATGTCTGGCTGTTGAAGGAGCCTCTGGTACATCCGGTTTACAGCGGTATCTTTGTGCGGCCGGAACGGGTAGATGACGGCTGGAAGACGCATATAGAGGCCGAACTTGAAAATGCATCCGGGGAAGAGCAGCGGTATCAGTGCATCGTAGAACTGTGCGATGAGGATGGGAATGTACTGCCGGATATGCAGTACAGCACAGAGGGAACGGCAAAAGCGTTTGAGAGATTCAAGGTATGCTGTGAAATGAAAATAGAGGATCCCTTTTTGTGGGATATTGACCGCCCATATCTCTACCACTGCAAGGTGCGGCTGAAAGCTGGGGAAACCACAGATGAAACAGTCATCCCCTATGGTTATCGGACAATAAAAGTTGATGCAGACAAGGGCTTTTGGCTGAATGGACAGAGGGTGAAGCTTCTGGGGACATGTAATCATCAGGATCATGCCGGAATCGGGGCCGCACTGCCCGATGAGGTTCAGAGATACCGTCTGAAAATTCTGAAGGATATGGGCTGTAATGCCTATCGGTGCGTTCACCATAATCCCACGCCGGAACTGCTTGACCTATGTGACCGGATGGGCATTCTGGTGATGGATGAAAACCGGACATTCAGTACGGCGGAGGACGCAATGCGGCGGCTTAGGGGGATGGTGCGGCGGGACAGGAACCATCCGTGCGTTGTCATATATTCCGTATTTAATGAAGAGCCGCTGCAGGGCACCGCAAAGGGAAGAAAGATAGCAGAAAGGATGACGGCCCAAATAAAAGCGCTCGATCCGGACCGCCCTGTTCTGGGTGCATTTAACGGCGGTTATATGGAGGAAGAAGGAGCTGCCACAGTATTTGACATCACAGGTATCAATTATTATACGGACAGTTACGATGCTTTTCATAAAAAATATCCGCATCAGCCGGTTGCAGCCTCTGAATTAGTGTCCGCATTTTCTACAAGAGATACTTACAGAGATAATGAAGAAGAACAGGTATTCAGCAATTATGATGAAAAAACGGCACCCTGGGGAGAAACAGTGCGGGCAGCCAATGAGTCCGTTTTATCCAGAGACTTTATTATGGGGATGTTTGTATGGACCGGATTTGATTACCGGGGGGAACCCTCTCCTTATGAATGGCCGAGTGTAAGTTCTCATTTCGGAATAATAGATACCTGTGGATTTCCCAAGGATACTTATTATCTATATCAGGCCTGCTGGAAAAATGAGACAGTACTCCATCTTCTGCCGCATTGGAACCACAAAAGAGGGGAGACAGTACGGGTAATGACTTTCAGCAATTGTGAGGAAGTGGAACTCTTCTTGAATGGGCGGTCTATGGGCAGAAAGAAAAATGAGATATATGAACAGTGCGCCTGGGATATTGAATTTGAGCCGGGAACGCTGCGCGCGGCAGGCTATATCTCAGAAAAGCAGGTTATAGAGGCAGCACGTAAAACTGCAGGGGAAGCTGTTTCAATCCGGGTAGAATCCAATCGCAATTATGTGAATTACAGTACAAAGGATGCGCTGATACTAAACATATCGGTGGTTGATGCGAAAGGGGAAGTCCAGCCTTTGGAGGAGGGATATATAAAGGCTGCCGTTTCGGGGGCGAAGCTGCTCGGGGCAGGTAACGGCGATCCGAACAATCATGACCGTGAGGAAGACGGGCGGGTCAGGTTATTCCGCGGACGCTGTCAGATCATACTGCAGGCCGAGGATCAGGAGTACCTGCAGGTAACATTAGTTTCTGAGAAATTGGGGGAGTACACCGGAAAGTGGGAGATCCGCAGAGCGGAAGACGAAAAAGAAATATTGAGTGTGGATGCGGTGTTTGTGGGCGGCTGGAGGATGTCTCATAAAGCAGTGAGGGAAAAACCGGATCTGCACCTGAGTATGGATAAGTCTGATATGAACACGCTGGAACCTGTTGAATTCGAGGGAAAGGCACAGTCACAGTTATCCGGAAAAGACGGTTGGCACTGCCTATACCGGTCGACAGAGATTTCGCAAAAGGACGCTGGAAAAACCCTATGCTTTCACAAGGTGGCAGGCGATGTTGAAGTGTATCTGGGAGAGGAATGCCTGGCCCGAAATTCCTTTGTAATGCCCGGTGAATTGACGGTAACAATTCCAAGTCGAGCCGGGGAAGACTGTGTGCTGTCCGTGATTGTAAGAAATACGGCGGCGGACCGGAAAGCGGGAATCTTCGAACCGGTGTTATTGATTCCATGACTGATATACAGAAGCTCCAAAAAACTGCAAAATTCCATCTGACTGTGTTAGAATAGAAAAAGATAAAAGTTACTATGCACGGCCCATGGTGCGTGTATAGTAACAGATAAAATCAGATGGGAGATGGAAAAATGTTTAAATTGAGTACATTATGTTATATTGAAAAAGATAACCGTTACCTGATGCTGCACCGGACCGTGAAAGAGAATGATGTGAATAAGGATAAATGGATCGGTGTGGGCGGGCATTTCGAGGACAGGGAGTGCCCGGAGGAATGCCTGCTCAGAGAGGTTTGGGAAGAGACCGGCTTTATCCTGACCTCCTACAAATACCGTGGACTTGTTACCTTTGTGTATGGTGAAGACACGGTTGAATATATGTCGTTGTATACTGCGGACGGCTTTACAGGCGAGCAGACTGCCTGCGATGAAGGGGAGCTGGAGTGGGTAGATAAGAAAGAAGTCCTGGGCCTGAATCTATGGGAAGGGGACAAGATTTTCTTCCGCCTTCTGGACGAGGGCAGAGAATTCTTTTCTCTTAAGCTAGTATATGATGAGACGGATACGCTCCAATATGCGGCGCTGGACGGAAAAGAGATGGAATTATTCGATATACTGAATCCCGACGGCAGTAAGACAGGGATTGTCAGGGAGCGGGGCGTTGCCCACAGAGAGGGCAGCCTTCATGCTGCCTCACATATATGGGTAGTGCGGAAAAAGGAAAAGGGCGGTTATGATGTTCTTCTGCAAAAACGCAGCGCTGTCAAAGATTCGAATGCCGGATGCTACGATATTTCATCTGCAGGACATGTGGCGGCAGGGGATGAATATTTGACTACTGCGGTAAGAGAGCTTAAGGAGGAGCTTGGACTCCGGGCAGCGCCTAAAGATCTGAAGTTTATAGGTATTCACCATGGCGGGTTCGAGGACGTATTCTATGGCATGCCCTTCAAAGATGACGAGCTCAGCGCCGTGTATGTGTACAGTGAACCTGTGGACGTCGAGGGACTGAGGCTGCAGGAGGAAGAGGTGGAAGAAGTGATATGGATGGATTATGGCGATTGCCGCAGGGGGATTCTGGACGGAACACTTGACAACTGTATTTATATAGAAGAGTTTGAGATGGTAGGAAAATATCTTGGGGTGCTGTAGCTGCCGGGGACTCCGGCCTCTGTCAGACCGTACCGTGCAGCGGCCTGACGGGGGATGATACCCGCATGATCCGTTTCGTTCTAACAGAGAATCAATCCCGGATTGATCTTTTCTAATTTTTCTTTTTTATCTGGATCCAATTCATTATCAGTCAGAATGTAGTCAAAATCTGAAAGCTCCGCGTATTTTACAAAGCTGTTTCCGGCAAATTTTGTGTGATCCGCCATAAGAAAGGAGCAGCTGCTCTGCTCACGGAAGGTTCTTTTTAGCGCAGCATCCAGTTCATCTGTAGTGGTGATGCCAAAATCCAGTGAACAGAACATCGTGCCTACAAAGCTCTTATCCACATGATAATGCCTGCAGAATTCTATGGTCGAAAGGTCGAGAGTACCGCCGATCTGCTCCTGATAAGTTCCAGGCGCAACAAGGAGCCTGATTTTCCGGTTGGTGCTGAGCTGTTGGATGGCAGAGAGGGAATTCGTAATCAGCGTGGCGTGGATGTCGGGAAAGTATTTTATAAGCTGAATGGTGGTGGTGCCTGAATCCAGGAAAATGGTGTCGCCTTCTTTTATAAAGCTGGCGGCTTTTTTTCCGATTGACTGTTTGTACTGCCTCATTTTTTCATTGCGGGACGAAAAATTCGGAACCACTGCTCTGTTTTTACTTAGATGGGCGCCGCCGTAATGGGTCTCTAGGATTCCCTGCCTGGCAAAGAAGTGAAGGTCCCGACGGATTGTCATGGGAGAAACGGAAAATGCCTGTGCCAGTTCATTGACAGACACCTCCCCATTTTCCTCCAGGATCTGCAGAATTTTCTGGCGTCGTCCGATTCCGTCAAGATTTGTTTGATCTGGTTCGTTTTGATGATTCATGGCACATAATCTCCTTTGAAAATGGGTAAATAAAACATAAATAAACATTAATAAATGTTCCTACATGTGTTATTATAAACCTGTAACAAACAGAATGCAAGGCAGGGGGAATAGGAGATTTGAAATATGACGCAGTGATTTTTGATGTAGATGGAACTTTAATTGATACGGAGAATACGATTTTGCTGTCTTTACAGCACATGCTGCTGCGGATGACGGGGAAAATGTACCGGCCTGAGGAACTCTATTTTGCTTTGGGAATTCCAGGCGCCAGGGCCCTGGAGCTGCTTGAGCTAGAGGAGGCGGACAAAGCGATGAAGATGTGGCTGGACTACAGCGCCAGATATGAATTTCTCCAAAAACCTTTCCAGGGAATTCCTGAAACACTGCAGCGCCTGAAAGACGCAGGCCTCAGATTAGGGATCGTAACTTCCAGAACCAGGGAAGAGTTTAAGAAGAGCGTGGAAAGATATGATTTTGTCCGGAAACTTGAAGTCATCATCTGTGCGGATGACACGAAAAAACATAAACCGGATGCGGGGCCACTTCTTGCGGCGCTGGAAAAGCTTGATCTTGCACCCTCCCGTGCGCTGTACGTGGGAGATTCCACGTACGACATGGCTTGTGCCAAGGCAGCAGGGGTCCACGGGGCACTGGCGCTTTGGGGGGCTCACGAGACGGAAAAGATCCCTTCTGTATACCGTCTGGCGGATCCGGTGGACATTACAAGGATTTTGCTGCAGATGAAGGAAGTTTCCTAATACACCTACCTGGATGGAGGCGTCTGCCGGAATGTGTTGCAAGAAGTGTCTGTTCTGTAGGAAATACGATCCATTGTGCGGAGAAGCAGTGAGAGGAGATCTGTAAAATCAGCCGGAGCCGAACACATTCACCCCTTAATCAGATGATTAAGATCCTCAAGTGTTTTGATAAGCTGCCCTGGCAGTACTATTATTCCGGCTGATTTTGCAGATTTCCTCTTACTGCTTTTTCGCACAGCGGATTGTATTCAGAAAAAATTTATGGATAAAATTTATCAAAAAATATGTTGCATTTTATTCGACTTTGTGTTTATACTGAAAGTACGACATAAGTATTCAGGCTTCGTGGAAAACTGAAATGTTCTATGTGACTGACGGAAAAGTGGAGTATACCACATGGGAGCATAGGATAGAACGCCGACCGTCTGGGCAGCTCAATGATTTGGGCTGTCTTTTTTGTTTTTAACTTAGTGTGCATTGGAATTGTCTCCATGGCATCAGAGGGAGGAACGAGAAAGGCAGCGGGATGATTGGGAGAAATTTAATGACCTTGATAAATGGAGGATAATGTCATGGAACAGAAAAATTTTGAGCAATGGAATGGATTTGCAGCAGGAGATTGGCAGAAAGAGATTAATGTCAGGGATTTTATTCAGAAGAATGTAACCCCATATGAAGGCACGGACGAGTTCCTGGAAACGAAAACGGAGAGGACGGAGCGCTTGATGGAGCGTCTTAATAGTCTTTTAAAGCTGGAACAGGATTTTGGCGGCGTGCTGGATATCGACACGCAGTCAGTATCGTCTCTGACTGCATACCAGCCAGGTTATCTGGATAAAGCGGAGGAACTGATTGTAGGTCTGCAGACGAACCGGCCATTAAAGAGGGGGGTGAATCCCTTCGGTGGAATCAACATGGCCAGAAAGGCCTGCAAGGCTTACGGCTATGAGCTTTCTGATAAGATCGAACAGGAATTCCAGTACAGGACAACCCACAATGACGGTGTATTCCGCGTGTATACGGAAGAGATGCGCAAAGTCCGGCACGCAGGCATACTGACGGGGCTTCCGGATGCTTATGGGAGAGGACGAATTATCGGCGACTACCGCAGGGTGGCCCTGTACGGAGTGGATATTCTGATAGAGGAGAAGCAGAATGACAAGAGAATCATCGGCGAGGGGGATTTTGATGTCGAGTCCATCCGTTTATCGGAAGAAGTGTTCCAGCAAATCAATTTCCTTAATAAGATGAAGGAAATGGCACAGATGTACGGTTACGATATTTCAGAACCTGCACATAATGCCAGGGAAGCTGTCCAATGGACTTATTTTGCGTATCTCGCAGCCATCAAGGAGCAGAACGGCGCCGCCATGTCACTGGGGCGGACCAGCAGTTTTCTGGATATTTATATTCAGAGAGACATCGATGCGGGACTGCTGGACGAGGTGCATGCCCAGGAGCTGATTGATGATTTTGTGATGAAGCTGCGCATGGCAAGGCATCTGCGCACGCCGGAATATAATGAATTGTTTGGCGGGGACCCCATGTGGATTACAGAGTCCATTGGCGGGATGGACGAACAGGGCCGCACGCTGGTGACAAAGAACAGCTTTCGTTTCCTGAATACGCTTTACAACCTGGGACCGGCTCCGGAGCCGAACCTGACGGTGCTGTGGTCCGAAAAGCTGCCCCGGGGCTTTAAGGATTTCTGCGCAAAGGCTTCCATTGATACAGATGCGATCCAATATGAGAACGATGATCTGATGAGACCGGTATATGGGGATGATTATGGAATTGCCTGCTGTGTATCTGCGATGAAGATCGGGAAGCAGATGCAGTTCTTTGGGGCAAGGTGTAACCTGCCGAAGCTGCTTCTGCTGGCGCTTAACGGCGGATATGATACCTATACCAAGTCTCCGGCTGGACCGGAGATGCCGGTATATGAAGGAGATATACTGGACTTTGATACTGTAATGCAGCGGTTTGAAAAGTACAGGGAATGGATCTGCCGTCTCTATATAAATACCCTGAATGTGATCCACTATATGCATGATAAGTACGCCTATGAGAAGACACAGATGGCGCTTCATGATACCGAAGTGGAACGTTTTATGGCATGCGGGGTTGCGGGGCTGTCTGTACTGACAGATTCCCTGAGCGCCATCAAATACGCAAGGGTAAAGGTTATCAGAGATGAGAACGGATACATAGTGGATTTTGAAACACAGGGAGAATTTCCAACCTATGGAAATGATGACGACAGAGCCGATGAAATTGCAAGGAACATTCTGGCCGATATGTCTGCGGAGCTGAAGAAGACGAAGACATACCGTGATGCAGTACACACGCTGTCTGTCCTGACCATTACCTCCAATGTCATGTATGGGAAGAAGACCGGCGCAACCCCGGATGGGCGCAAGGCGAAAGAGCCGTTCGCACCCGGAGCAAATCCGATGCATAACCGGGAGAAGAACGGAGCGCTGGCATCCCTGAATTCTGTAGCCAAGCTCTCCTATGAAGACTGCCGTGACGGGATATCCAATACCTTTTCCATTACTCCGGATACGCTGGGCAGGACAGAAGAGGAACGGCTTGAGAATCTGGTGAATATCCTGGATGGATATTTCCGGCAGATGGCGCACCACGTGAATGTAAATGTAATAAACCGTGCAATGCTGATGGAGGCTTATGAGAATCCGGCAAAATACCCGAATCTGACAATCCGGGTTTCCGGATATGCGGTAAACTTCCACAAGCTGTCCAGGGAGCAGCAGAAGGAAGTAATTATGCGTACTTTCCACGAAAAGATGTAGAATAAAAAGAGAGCACTCAAAGAAAAGAAGGGACAACTATGACATATGAGATCGTATTTGACAGTGCAACCGGCAATACAAAGCTGCTGGCGGAGAAGATAAAAGAGAGCATGGAGCGGGGGGAATGTGCCTATTTCGGCGGCCCAACGGAGGCTCCTGCACAGTCTGAACTGATATTTGCAGGATTCTGGACGGATCGCGGAAACTGCAGTGAGGGAATGAGGAACTTTCTGGAGAGGCTGAATGAGAAAGAGGTATTTCTGTTTGGTACAGCGGGCTTCGGCGTCATGCGGGAATACTTTGACAGTATTCTGGAAAGAGTAGAATCATATCTACCGGATAGTTGTACTGTGAAGGGGACATTCATGTGTCAGGGCCGGATGCAGGAGAACGTAAAGAAGCGTTACGAGGCCATGCTGGAGAACGACCCGGCGGATGCACGGATAAAGGCAATGCTGGATAACTATGAAAAGGCGCTGCTGCATCCCAACAGTGAAGATTTGCAGGAATTAGAAGAAAGACTGAAGAAGCTATGAATATGACAGAACAGGTAAGCCACGAGTTTGAACCCGTATTTGACAAGAATTCCAGGGTGTTGGTCCTGGGCACATTCCCATCCGTAAAATCCAGGGAAAACCAGTTTTATTACGGTCACCCACAGAACCGTTTTTGGAAGATTATCGCACGTTTAACTGAAAGCGAAGTGCCGGAGACGATTGCAGATAAGAAAAAGATACTGCTGGATCATGGCATTGCAGTCTGGGATGTCATCGCCAGCTGTGAGATCCGGGGATCTAGTGACAGCAGTATCCGAAATGTGGTGCCCGCAGACTTATCCAGGATACTGGACAACTGCAGCATCAAACAGATCTATGCCAATGGGGGAACTGCCAAAAAACTATATGAAAAATACAGCAGGCCGAAGACCGGCAGGCCAATAACCGGCCTGCCCTCCACAAGTCCGGCGAATGCCGCTTACTCAGCAGACCGTCTGATGGAAAGCTGGGGAGAAATAAAAAAGTTTATTTTTTAGCTCAAAGGGGTCAGACCCCTTTGAGTTCTTTTCTGTTTACAGGAGTTTAATACAATATTAACATCCGCATGCTGGAGGTATGTTCCGCAGGCTGCTAACATATATTAGTAAAAGACTCGTTATTATTCACGGCCCATAGGCCGTAGATAGTACAAAGCCCCTATTATGAGGTCTTATATGAAATATAAACAGAGAGAAGCATCGTTTGAATGAAAAAGAAAAATAATAAGTTGAAAGCGAATTTGGTTAACAGTGATTTTAGTATTAAGGGCGAGTGTGCGATCAGCCTGCTTCTGACAAAACTGGATATCATTAATATCGAGCTGTCGATGGAGCTGGACCGCAATGTGATTCAGATGAAGACAGGGCGTATGAAATCCTACGAGAGCACCTGCAAGAAAATGGACAGAAAGGGGATTGAGAAAACCTTTTCGAATGCGCTGGAAAAAGTAAATGACCTGATCGGGGTGCGTGCGGTCTGCTCTTATATGGATGATATTTACCGAATCGCAGAGATTTTTTCGGAGCAGAAGGACGTTAAGATTGTAAAAGTAAAGGATTATATAAAAAATCCGAAGACATCCGGATACCGGAGCCTTCACTTGATTATGGAAATCCCCATTGGATTCCAGGGCGGCACCCAGTGGATGAAGGCAGAGCTTCAGCTGCGCACTGCGGCCATGGACTACTGGGCGAATCTGGATCATCAGCTGAGATACAAAAAGGGCAGGCGCGAAGCGGAACTAATCGACAATGAGCTGCAGAAATGTTCGGAAACTATTGGAAAACTGGATCAGACTATGTTGGAAATCCGAAAAAAAATAGATAAAATATAAAGCCCAGGCCTAAATAATAACAGGACAGTCATATTTGCTTTCTTAGAAAAACTGTATTATACTGATACTATGCGGGATATGAGCCAAGAAAAAGCGGATGTGCCATACCCCCAGAATACGGGAGAGGAGCCGGGAAAATGGTCGAGACAGGGGTTATACATGGAAGATTTCAGATCTTTCATTTAAAACATATGGAGTATTTGCTGGCAGCAAAAATGAGATGCAAAAAGCTTTTTATAGGGATTACACATCCTGATATCTCATCATTCGCAGCTACATCGGATTTGGATCAGCACGGAACAACGAGAAGAGATAACCCGCTCACATATTTTGAGCGTCTGGAAATGATAGAAGGAGCGCTGGCTGACTTTGGAGTAGGTCGGGAAGAATACGAGATCATCCCGTTCCCCATCAGCCATCCAGAACTCATTCTCCAGTATGCACCGAAAGATGCAACCTACTATATGAGTATCTGCAGTGACTGGGACGAAGAGCGCTGCCAAACACTCCAGGGCCTGGGGCTGGAGGTCGAGGTACTGTGGAGAAAAAGCAGAGAAGAAAAAGGAATCACAGGAGACGAAATCAGAAGACTAATTGCTGCTGATAAAGAATGGCAGCAGTATGTACCAAAGACCGTGGGTGAATACCTCACCAGCCATTCTATCACCGAGAGGATACGTGGGGTGCAGTATTTGTATGAGTAGGGGGGCCGCTGCCGGAGCCGGACATAGGGATGGTTGGAAACGGGATGGGGGCTGTAAGCTGGAGTAGAGGAAAAAAGACGGCAGACAGGGGGAACCTGGACACATCACCCAAAGCCTTGATGGCTTTGCGCGCTGGGTCCAGGGAATATTGTAATTCGGAATTACAATATTCCCCCCTGTCTGCCGTCTTTTTTCCTCAACTCCACCTAACAGCCCCCAAGACGCTTCCAGCCATCCCTATGTCCGGCTCCGGCAGCTGGGTACATCAAATCGGAAATAATGCACATGTGGGACGTATACGGTAGAGGCGGATCTGCGCGGCGGAAGCGGTTAATTGCTACTCCTAAAAACTGTATACACAACCCCGTATATTAAGCTCCCGCTTATCCAACTCCATCCGCTGCTACCGAATTGCCCCCCACCATAAGGCATGCCTTCAAATCCGGAAGAAGCCCAGCCTGTCTGGAATGGGGAACGGGAGGGCGGCGGGAAAGAAGGGATGGTTCCTGGAAGTATAGAGTGCGCGGTTTAGAAGTACTTACACAAAAGAAACTGCCCACGAGGGATGGCAAGTGATTTACCAAATCACTTGCCAGTACAACCTAAGACGAGAAAGCATCAAGCTTTCTCGTTGCATGTTGTACGTGCCCTCGTGGGCAGTTTCTTTTGTGTTAGTACTTCTCCGCAAACGGGTGACTTCCAGGAACCATCCCTTCTTTCCCGCCGCCCTCCCGTTCCCCATTCCAGACAGGCGGACTATTTCCCATGAATCCTGCCTTAAGGAAGCAAAAAAGCATACATCAATACGAAGTGGCAGGCGCTTCCCCCCATTACGAACAAATGGAAGATTTCGTGGCTTCCGAAATTTTTATGTTTGTTATCGAAGATGGGCACTTTCAGTGCATAGATGATTCCTCCGATTGTATAGATAATCCCTCCTGCAAGGAGCCAGAAGAATCCGGCTCTGGACATGTTATTCAAGATCTGCGTGAATGCCAGTACGCAGGTCCATCCCATTCCGATGTACAGAACGGAAGATACCCATTTTGGACAGAAGACCCAGAATGCCTTGATGAGGATTCCTACAATTGCTATGCCCCAGACAAGTGTCAGAAGGATCCGGCCGGTTTTACCGGGCAGAACAAGGAGACAGATCGGGGTATAACTTCCTGCGATCAGAATAAAAATCATCATATGGTCAATCTTTTTCAATATGGTATTGACCTTTTCTGATAAATCAAATGTATGATAAGTCGTGCTTGCTGCATATAATAAAATCAGGCTGGCTGCGTATATTGCCAGGGAAACCACATAGACACTGCGTGGTTCATGTGCCGCCTTTATCAACAACGGAATAGCGGCAAAGATTGCCATTAACATTCCTATAAAATGTGTAATTGCACTGCCCGGGTCTTTAATATGCTGCGTCTTAGTCATAATATCATGCCTCCTAAAAATGAAAACTTTTACATGTAGTTTTTAAAACTATGTTTAGTATATGCTTATATTACAACTATTATTACAAAATTGCAAGCGTTTCAGAGATTTTATTTTTTTAGAAACGGACATATTCCGGACGATTTTCAGGCTGCATGGGAAGCCGATCGTAACAATTCCGGCCTTCCTGAACTGTAACAGCCGATTACTGGCGGAAAATACAGGCAGCCTGTACTCAAAATTGACAATTGGCGCCAAGTCTGCTATGATAGCAACTGAGACTATGTGTATATCCTTTACTTGGTGTCCGGTAAAGGGTATTTTTTTGAGATTTTAAAGGTCTGTAAAAATGACACAGAATTAAGAATAAGAATAAAGGAGATTTATGGAAGAAGTAAAATTTGAAGATTTGGGGCTCTGCTCCGAGATAGTTAAGGCAGTTAAAAAAATGGGCTTTGAGGAAGCGTCACCAATTCAGGCCAAAGCAATTCCCATCATGCGGTCGGGAAAGGATATCATCGGCCAGGCACAGACAGGAACCGGTAAGACGGCTGCTTTTGGAATTCCTCTTCTGGAGAAGCTAGAGCCTAAGAATAAGAAACTGCAGGCAGTTGTTTTATGCCCCACAAGGGAATTGGCTATTCAGGTGGCGGAAGAGATCCGCAATCTTGCAAAATATATGCACGGCATTAAAGTGCTGCCCATTTATGGAGGACAGGAAATTGTCACACAGATCCGTTCTTTAAAGAGCGGCACACAGCTGATTATCGGGACTCCGGGGCGTGTGATGGACCACATGCGAAGGAAAACAATTAAGATGGATGAGGTCAGCACCATCGTACTGGACGAAGCGGACGAAATGCTGAATATGGGATTCCGCGAAGACATCGAGACTATTCTGGAAGGGGTTCCCGAAGACAGGCAGACGGTTCTCTTTTCTGCGACGATGCCACAGGCAATTCTGGATATCACGAAAAAGTTCCAAAAAAATGCGGAGATCGTTAAAGTTACAAAAAAGGAACTGACGGTACCGAATATTGAGCAGTATTATTATGAAGTAAAACCAAAGAGCAAAGAAGAAGTTCTTGCCCGTCTGCTGGATATCTATTCACCAAAGTTATCGGTGGTATTCTGTAATACGAAAAAACAGGTAGATATCCTAGTCAATGGACTGCTGGGCAGAGGTTATTTTGCCGCGGGACTGCACGGCGACATGAAACAGCAGCAGCGTGACAGGGTAATGCAGGGATTTCGTTCCGGTAAGACAGACATTCTTGTGGCGACAGACGTGGCCGCGAGAGGGATCGATGTGGATGAGGTAGAAGCCGTGTTCAATTATGACCTACCGCAGGACGATGAATATTATGTACACCGTATCGGAAGAACTGGAAGGGCAGGGCGCGAGGGACGTTCTTTCTCATTCGTTTCAGGAAAAGAAGTCTATAAGTTAAAAGAGATCCAGCGCTACTGCAAGACCAAGATCTATGCGCAGAAGGTTCCTTCCTTAAATGATGTGGAAAGTACAAAGATCGAAAATATACTCGGAGAGATCGACAACATCATCGAGACAGAGGATCTGACAAAGTATCTTCAGGCCATTGAAAATAAGGTAAACGAATCCGACTATACGGCGATGGACATGGCGGCAGCCTTCCTGAAGCTCAGCTCCGGACAAAATGAAGCTGGACCGGAGGATATAGAATTCGGAGATACCGGGGCAGAGGAGGCAGGCATGGTTCGCCTTTTCATTAATATAGGCAAGAAAAACAAGGCAAAACCGGGAGATATCGTCGGGGCAATTGCCGGAGAGAGCGGAATTCCGGGTAAACTAATCGGATCTATCGATATGTACGATAAGTACACTTTTGTAGAAGTGCCGAAAGAATATGCAAGAGAAGTGCTCGGTGCGATGGATCATGCAAAGATAAAAGGCAAAAATGTGGCTGTTGAGCCGGCTAACCAGAAATAAAGCGGGCAGCCCCGCGGTTAATAAAGTGTGTCATACAGCGCCAAATGAGCAGGCGCTGCCGAATTGCAGACAGAGAGAGCAGGAAAAAGGGGCAGGAGTGATTGTATTTTATCACACCTGTCCCTTTAGATTTACAGGAAAGAAAAAAGACGGCTGACGACAGCCGTCTTTTTTCTGTTAAAATATATTATCTTTTTATGAAGCTATAAGCATCCTACTTATCACAGAAAATGTCAGCAGATAATCGTTCCTGCTTTTCTTTTCATTCCCTCGCTGACTTTATCAAATGAAGTGATAAGGGCGCTGCGTCCTTCACGCTTTTCGATAAACTCCACTGCGGCCTGGAACTTAGGAAGCATATTATAGATGCCAAAATGGCCCTGCTCCATATATTCCCGGGCCTGGGCTGCAGTAATCTTTCCAAGCTTTTCTTCATCCGGCCTGCCCAGGTTGATGCATACCTGTTCCACACTGGTAAGGATGATCAGTTCGTCCGCATCGATCCCTTCGGCCAGCTTGCCGGCTGTCAGGTCTTTTTCAATTACCGCGCTGGCTCCTTTTAGATGATTGTCCTGTTCCAGGACGGGGATTCCGCCTCCCCCACAGGCGATGACAACCTGTCCCGCATCCAGCAGGGCAGTTACTGCATCCAGTTCTACAATCTTAACCGGATGAGGAGCGGAGACTACACGACGGAAGCCCTTTCCGGGTTCCTCGATGACATAATTTCCTTTTTTGCGTTCTTCATTGGCCTCCTCGGCTGTCATGTAACGTCCCAGTACTTTTGTGGGAGTATAGAATGCTTCATCGTAAGGGTCAACGATCACCTGGGTCAGTACCGTACTGACTGTCCGGTAGAGCCCACGGTTCAGAAGCTCTTCTCGGATGCCGTTCTGCAGGTCATAGCCAATATAGCCCTGGCTCATGGCGGAACACACAGACATGGGGGCAGCGGTATAATCATCATGGGTTTTGCCGAATTCATTCATGGCAGTGTGGATCATGCCGACCTGCGGCGCATTGCTGTGCGTAACGGCAACCTGGTATCCTTCTTCGATTAAATCAGCAATAGATTTGGCTGTATTTTTTACGGCGACCTTCTGCTCCGGAAGCGTAGTTCCTAAAGCACGGTGTCCTAATGCGACAACAACTCTTTTTTTCATAATCTGGTCCCTCTGTTTCGTAATTAGATTAGTATCTGGCACATCGCCTAATCATTAACGGCACTTCAACTGGCTTACATGTTCGATAGCGCTGTGCCCAAGTCTCAGTGCAAGCATCATATCTGCGTTTGTAAAGCAGCATTCTCCGAAATTGAACTGAGCTTAAGGGTCAGCCGCCTTTTTTACGATGTACTAGTGAATATATAAGATTATATTATTTTTTCTGTAAAAAAGCAACGGTGAACTGCCTGAAAAAAGACGGCCATTCATTTCGCGCCCCTCATCAGAGCGATACAACACGGTAGCGATGGCCGGTATATTTTAAAAACTTCTTCAATATGTCCCCGGTTTTAATTTTCAGGCTTGTGGTATTCATACAAGGATGGCATCCCATATACTCCTGATCCAGGAGTTCCTTATCAACCAGCAGATCAACATACCAGTCTTTGTCATTCATAAGTCCGAGCACACTGACTGAACCGGGTGTAAGTCCCAGATACTGCTCCATAAATTCCGGCTCCGCAAAGGAAAGGCGTGAGATGCCCAGTTGCGCAGACAGGTCTTTTGTGAAAAACTTTTTTTCTCCGGGCATGAGAAGAAGAAAAAATGTGGTCTTTTGTCGGTTGCGCAAAAACAGATTCTTGCAGGGGAGAATACCGAGTTCCTCCTCCACGGCCCTGCAGGCTTCAATCGTAGGTGCAACATCATGGTCAACGCCCTCGTAGGTAATATGCAGCTGATCCAACAGGTCATAAACGCGGGCTTCTTTGTCAGTCCGGCCGGAGCAGTCGGGTTTCCCCGTAAAATGCTCCTTGCTTACATAGATTTCACTCATAATCATAGTCCTTTCTTAATTCAAGTATGTAACACATCCCGTGTATAAAGCAGAGGATCTTAAAATCACTCACACACTCATAAAAATCGTCCCCGGATTCAAAAGCCGGGAAATCAGCTCCGGATGCAGCGCGGCATAGATGAGATCGGTGACAAAAAGTATGCACAGTACGATGCACAGAGCTATGCGGAGATATAAAGGCAGCCTTAAAAACATTTCTTCCCATCTGGGAGCCAGATAATACAAAAATGCACAGCCCATCATCGCGAAGAACACGGCTCCGCCTAAAAATGTGCGGCCATTTAGGTTTATAAAATAACCGGTGTAATCCGATTGTATGATATCCAATTCGTATTCCAGCAGCCAGCTCATCAGGTATTCAATGGCCATGTAAGCCGCCATCATCATTGTAAAAGATAAGATCGGCCTGTGTGCAAACTTCTTAATAAAGATCAGCAGTATCAGTGCGCAGACGCCATAGAGCGGAATCCACGGGCCGAATAAGAATCCCCGGTTTAGAAAGACTCCGTCGCGTATGAGGTGAATTGCGCTCTCCACAATCCAGCCTAAGATGGAAAAAGCGAAGAACAGGAATACGCAGGACACAAAGCTATATTTTTTGTCGGCCTGTATGGGGGCTTTGACAGCCCTTTCAGGCGGCTGGATAGAATACAGGAACACCGGATACTGGTCCGGTGCAAAATATGAAATCTTGGTATAGGGACCCTCTGAGTCATCGTAAAGCGCCTTGCTGATCAGAAGCTCATCCTCGGAGGGAACACGTTCCAGCATGGGATCATTGAATGCCTCGTAGTGCGGAGCCCTTGACAGCACATAGCTGCGTCTCAATTCCATATATAGTTCAGTATCTGTTCCGGTCATATAGGGATTCACATAGAGAAAATCCAGTACTCCCAAAGTCAGGAGCGAAAGAATCTCCCAGCCTAAAAACGAAAAGTGCAGCAGGAACATTCTCCATTTATTTCCGTGCATCAGCTGCCGGGACAGCTGAAACGCATCTTTACGTGAAATGGCCGGATTCTCTGCGAGAATAAAGGGAATCATGCTGTATTCGTAGTGCTTGATGATACCGCCTATGACGGTAAGGTTCCAGAGCCACTGGAACACATTACGGCAGAACATAATCCAGGCCGGATTGCGTATGTATCTCAGTTTATATAGGAAGAAGATTTTACTGATTCTGGTCTGATGATAGTTCCGTGCCTCCAGGAAAAATCTTCGTTCGCCAACCAGGATCAGGTTTGCAATAAAAAACTGAAAGAGTATGGCTGTAACAGCGCCGGCGGCCAGAAAGAGCGAGGAGAGATAGGAGTGATCGGTAAAAATACTGTTCACGGTCTTTAATATGGAAAAGAGTACGGACTTTCCGCTGGTATACATGTCGATAAGCAGCTGTGCAGCAGTCCTGACAGGGGGCGTAAGAATCGTTTCCTCCTGATCCGTATCGGCAATCTGCTCTACGGTATCCGTTATGACTGCAGAGTTAGACTGGCCGCCGGTGACGGCTGGTTCGGTATCCGCATGTACTTCAGTTTCCGGATCATACTGGTTGAGAAACGTAGTAGAGGAAGTGTAGGCAGTCGTCAGCATTGCAGCCAGAAAACAGACTGCAATCATACGCCAGTAGTTAATTTTCACAGAAAACCGTGCCTTTTGCTTCAGTACTTTTCTCTTCCACATAAAATGGAACCTCCATAGAAAGTGATTATTATCTCCATTATAGTAAAGAAGTAAAAATAACGCAATCGTAAAAGGGAAGAAACCCCAGATTGTATTTTATATAAAACCATTTAGATTTTCCATGTTTATTCAGCCGCAGATCCTGTACTATTTTTATAAACTAGTACATCGTAAAATCAGTTACTTATTTTACAATGTACAAGGAAGGAGGAGACAGCATGGGGCAGACAATATTGGAGCTGCATGATATTGTAAAAACATTTCCTGGAGTTCTGGCGTTGAACGGCATTAATTTTAATCTGCAGAGCGGCGAGATACATGCAATCTGCGGCGAGAACGGGGCCGGGAAGTCCACCCTGATGAAAGTGGTTTGCGGCGTACACAAGGCCGACAGCGGAACAATGGTGGTAAACGGCAAAACAGAAGACTTTGCCAATCCGATGGAAGCCTATGGGAAAGGCGTATCCATTATTTTTCAGGAAACAAGTCTGTTTGAAGAAATGACAGTGCTCGATAACCTGTTTCTTGGACATGAGATGACTAAGAAAGCAGGAATCATAAAGGTGCTGGATTACAGTGCAATGAGGAAAGAGGCGGAGAGGATCTTCCAGCGTCTGAATACAAAGATAAGCCTGGATGCACAGATAAAAACACTTGGCATGGCACAGAAACAGATGGTTGAAATCGCAAAGGCGCTGACCTTTGATGCGAACATTATCATCTTCGACGAGCCTACTGCATCCTTGACACAGCGGGAAGTAACGGCACTGTTTAAGATCATCAATGACCTCAAATCAAGCGGGCTTGGAATCGTATATATCAGCCATCGTATGGAAGAAATTTTTGAACTGTGCGACAGAGTGACGGTTGTCCGGGACGGACAGTACATTTCTACAAAAAATATTGCAGAGACAAATAAAGACGAATTAGTGGCCGATATGGTCGGACGAAAGATGGGGAGCTATTATCCCAAGTCAGAGACTGTCATCGGCGGGGAAATATTCCGGGTAGAGGGATACTATGATGAGGGTTTTCTGGAGAATATCAACTTCCATGTAAATAGAGGCGAGATTCTGGGATTTGCCGGCCTTGCAGGGGCAGGACGCACAGAGCTGATGGAATCAATCTGCGGGTTCACCGGCAGGGCGGCCGGCAGTGTCTGGCTGGAAGGAAAAAAGCTGAACATCCACAGTTATAAGGATGCCATGGCAGACGGAATCGTGTATGTGTCGGAGGACAGAGGAAAGTACGGCCTGATTGTGGATATGAGCATTCAACAGAACATTTCACTCCCCCAGCTGGAAAACTTCAGCAAAGGTCCTGGCTTTCTGGATGAAAAAAAGGAGAGAGCGAAAGGGGAAGCGTACATCAAGGAGGTTGGAATCAAAGCTCCGGCCCCGGATTTCCTGGTTGCGAACCTGTCCGGGGGCAACCAGCAGAAGGTATCCGTATCCAAAGCGCTGGCAATGGGGCCGAAGCTTTTGATTCTGGATGAACCAACCCGGGGGGTTGATGTCAACGCAAAAGCAGAGATACATAAGATCATCAGTGAACTGACGCAAAAGGGCCTTACGATCATTATGATTTCATCCGAGCTGCCCGAACTGATCGGCATGTGTGACCGGATCTATGTTATGAAGGACGGCTATATTGCAGGATGCTTTGACCGGGAAAATGTAACACAGGAAAAGATCCTGACGGTTGCATTGGAATCTAAGAAAGACAGGCAGGAGGGCTAACAGATGACTGAGAAGAAAAAGAAAGCATCCTTTCTGACAACAGAATTTTATCTTGCGGTATTTTTGGCAGCGGTACTGCTGCTTCTGGGCGTGCTGGCAAGAGATTTTTACTCGATTAATAATATGATGAGCCTGCTGAATACATTCAGCTACATCCTGATTTCAGCCATAGGCATGAATATGATCATCATCACCTCCAATATCGATGTTTCCACGGGCGCGCTGATCTCGGTGGTCTGCCTGTTTACCGCCGCTCTGGGGAAAGCAGGAGTTCCCTTTGCAGGGCTCCTTCCGGCGGCGATGCTGATGGGAGCAGGCTTAAGCACCCTGAATGGCCTGTTCATAACCAAGATGAAGATACCGGCCATCGTGGCAACGCTTGCGACAACTCAGATCTTCCAGGGAGTGCTTCCGCTGCTGGTGGAGGGCTCGATTTACGATCTGCCCGCAAGCTTTACCTGGCTGGCGTTTGATGCCAAGATCTTTAGAATCATACCTGCAAGCGTACTGATCTGTCTGATCGTGACAGTGTGCGCGCTGCTGTTTATGAAGTATTCCAAGTTTTCCAAGAAGATTTACGCGATTGGGAATAATGCCAACGGCGCAAGGCTCGCCGGGGTAAATGTAAACCGGACAGTGGTAATTACCTATGCCATTGCAGGCGCGCTGTTTGGAATCTCGGCCATCATCATTGCCACGGCAGGACAGCGCGTGACAAACACAATGGGAACCGGGCTGGAGATGACCTTTATCGCCGCTGTCGTACTCGGAGGAACCAGTACGGCCGGCGGATCCGGAAAGATCATTGGTACGGTAATCGGGGCCTTTATCCTGGCTCTGATTGCACCGGCGATTAACTATTTGGGAATCAGCCCCAACTGGTCAGATGCGGTAAAAGGCGCAATCATCATTATTTCCGTCGTTGTGAGCGGAGCTAAATATCTGAAGAAAAAACGGGTGATTCCGGCAGAAAAGCTGATAAAAACAGGAGGTGAGAGAGCCTAATGAAAAAAGTACTGAAGTTTTCATTTAATAAAGCCCTGTTTTTGATCTGGCTGGTCATATTCAGCGGAATCGCGGTCAAGAGCCCGTCGTTTCTGACCGCGCCATATATTATCAACGTAATGCTCAGAAACATTGTGGAGATCGGTATGGTTGCGCTGCCTATGACGCTTATCATCATCACAGGGGGAATCGACCTGTCTGTAGGCAATACGATGATCCTTTCCGCCATGCTGGGAGGAATCGCCTATACAAAATGGGGGACCGTGGCAGCGGTTGCGGCAACCCTGCTGACAGGAGCGGCCTGCGGGCTGCTGAATGGGGTGATCATCGCAAAGGCGAAGATTTCCGCCATGGTCACCACGCTGGCAACCATGTACCTGTTTCTGGGGCTCGCGAGAGGAATTTCAAAGGGAGACAGTGTTTACTCCTACGGTTTTGCAGAGTTTATGGGTAATATATCGATCTCCGGTCTCCCGATACAGATCTGGTTGTTTATCATACTGGCGGTTGTGTTCACGCTGCTGCTGGGGAAAAGCATTTTCGGAAGAAAACTCTATGGGATTGGGCTGAATATCAATGCCACAAAATACTCCGGCGTCAATACAGACCGTATGCTGATTATTATCTATACATTATGCGGAATTGTCTGCGCCATTGCTGCATTCATTTTCCTGGGAAGATTTACAAGCGTGAAATACGATGCGGGAACCAGTTTCAATCTGAAGGTCATTACGATCGTAGTTCTCGGAGGCACAAGCATCATGGGGGGCGTCGGCGATATGAAAGGAACGATTCTCGGCACACTTATTATTGCAACTCTGAACAGCGGCCTCACGGTCATGAATATACCGATCGATGTACAGACCATCGTGCAGGGGGCGGTACTGATTATTGCCCTGATCGCATGTGCAATTGTAACAGAACGTACGAAGAAAAAGCGGATTATTAAAGTGGATTCACACGGATAAAGTTCAGGCCGTGCCGTGCACAGTAACTTCTCACGAGAGGGCCAAGTCGGACCCGTTATAAAAAGATTGTAATACGCAAGTATTATATATACAATAAAAAGGAAAGGAAAGAGGATGTATGAAAGCAAAAGAGTTAATGAAAAAGGTAACTGGCGGAGCGCTGATTGCAGTTATGGCAGTCACGATGCTGGCGGGGTGCGTATCTAAGACGGAGACGCCGCCGGCGGACACCAAGACGGAGGATTCGGACAGTAAGGATGCGGAGGGAGATATGACGGTCGCAATGCTGCCGAAGTTCAAGGGAGAGAATTACTTCGATGCATGTAAGACAGGCGCACAGGAGGCTGCAGACGAACTGGGGATTACGCTTCTGTATGACGGGCCTTCCCAGGACCAGGCGACGAACCAGAAACAGGTAGATATTCTGGAGGGATGGATTGCACAGGGGGTTAATGTCATCGTTGTATCACCGAACGATCCCACCGCGATTGCTCCGACTCTGAAGAAAGCGCAGGATGCGGGAATCAAGGTGGTTACCTTCGATGCAGATGCCCAGGAAGATTCCAGGGACATATTTGTAAATCAGATCACGGCGGAGAGCGCAGCCAAAGGACTTCTGGACGGCGCTGCAAACGACCTGAAAGATAAGGGCTACGGAGACAGCAAAACTGCCAATATCGCACTCGTATCAAGTTCAGGAACGGATGCAAACCAGAAGGCATGGGAAGATGCAATCAATAAACTTCTTGAGACAGACGATTACAAGTTCATGAAGATTAAAAACAAAGAGACCGACGTATATTATCCAGGAACCGATGAGACAAAGGTGAACAGCGAATGTGCAACTTTGATCGGACGTATGGGCGAAGGCGAGGATAAGATCCAGGCGGCAATCGGACTCTCATCCATGGCCACACCTGCACTTGGGGCACAGTACCAGTCTGCATCCAGTAAACCGGACGCAAAAGTCGTTTCCATGACAGGGCTGGCAACACCGAACGCACTCAAGACTTACATCAAAGACGACGAGAATCCGTTGAATTCTGGTGTACTCTGGAACTGTATGGATCTTGGATATCTTGCAGTACAGACGGCATACCAGCTTTCAGAGGGAACAATTACACCTGATTCAACATCCATCGACGCAGGAAGGCTTGGCGCAAAGGATATTGTTGATTCACAGTGTGTACTGGGAGATGCTCTTGTATTTGATGCATCCAATGTAGATGAATTTGATTACTAAAATATAGGATAGATAAGGAGGGGGCTGCGGACGGCGGCGGCCCTCCTTAAGTGCTAGGGACGGGAGATGGGCGAAGGACATGAGAAAACAGAAGGCGGGGACGAAACTGTCTATTACATATGCCGTATTTGTCATTCTGATGATTACCGCGGCGGCTGTCATATTTTTCCGGTACAGCAGAGACACCGTCCACAACGACGGTGTCAGCAACCTGATACAGACAACGGCTGCTACAATGGAACAGATCGATAACAGGCTGACAAATATGGAACAGGCTTCGGTAGACGTCCTGACAAACGCCCATTTTCTGGAGCTGTGGGTGGAATTTACGGAGAGCTGGAACCAGGAGACCGGGCGGAACGTAAAGCGGATTCTGGTTAATGCCTATAAAAATAAGTCCGATATCCGCCGTGTTGCCGTGTATGACAAGACGGGCAGCTTTATCTGCACCGGAAACACAGAGGCAGAACGGGAAGAGGTGGCTTCAAGGGTTGCCTACATTGAGGACAAATACAGCTTTAATGTGGCGGACAGCCGTGTATTTCTGGGTCCGGCGGCGGATTTCTGGGAACCATCCACAAAGGGAACAGTCATAACGGAGATTAAACCCATTAAAACCCCGTCCAAAGAAATCGTAGGATATATTGAGGTTCAGCAGAACTATTTTTACCTCAGGAATATATGCGATGTAAAATGGAGCGGTTATGATCTGAATACGATGGTTTTCATTGGAGATCAGGCGGATCTCTTTTATGCGGATGTGACATGGAAGCAGCCGAAAGAGAAGATCAGATATTTTGCCGAGCTGACGGAGCAGTATGTGAAGGCCCAGGATACGGGGGAAGAGATCGTGACCATGGCCAGTTCTAACTATTATCCCTGCCGGACAGTGATCGTGCTGCCCGAGAGCATTTTGTATAAATCACTGCGGAATACCATTCAGGGAATCAGTCTTGTGGCGTTGCTGCTGATTGCATTTACCATCTTGTATATTCTGTTTGTGACGAAGAAAATCATGCGGCCCATTGATACCTTTGTAAAAAGGATGCAGGGGACAAAACTGGAAAACTTTACAGAACATCAGGCCACCCGGGACATGGACTGGGAGACTATGATTCTGGTTACGGCCTTTGAGGATATGGCGGCCCGTCTGCGGGAATCCATGGAGCGGGAGAAGCAGATGGCAGATGTGCAGACCAAGACGCTGTTCGGCATACTGCAGTCCGAGATCAGCCCCCACTTTATGTATAACACACTGGGCAGTATCGCAAACATGTGCGAGAACGGAGAGCGGGAGGAGGCGGCGAATGCTTGCTATTGTCTGTCCGAGATCATGCGGTATGCGTCCGATTATACAACGGTGGAAGTGACCTGGCAGGAAGAACTGGAGAACCTGAAGGCATATATGGCGATCATAAAAAGCAGATACCGCCAGAGGCTGGATTATGAGATCACAGTGGACGGAAATCTGGACTATTTTATGCTGCCGAAAGTGACATTCCAGCCCATTGTGGAAAATGCAATCAAGTACAGTCTTCTGGAATCCGAACACGTATTTATCCAGATCTATGTCGTCGAATTTGACGGATATGCGATTGTGGAGATCAAAGATAATGGCTGCGGGGTAACCAAGGAGGCTGTGGAACTGGTAAGAAGCAGAATTGAGACCTTTTACCGGGATCACGGCTCCCAAGAAATCACAGACAATCTCCAGTTCGGCGGCATGGGGCTGAGCGGGACGCTGATCAGGCTTTCTATTTTCTTCGGAGAAGGCTTTTCCTATGAAATACTGGGGCAGAATGATACCGGAGGTACAACGATTGTACTGAAAATGAAACTCGAGTAGTTTAGGGAGGTTAACATGTATAAAGTGCTTTTAGTAGATGACGAGCCGGCGATTCTGGAAGCAGAAAAACGGGCGATTTCGCAGCGCATAAGGGATTTTGAAGTAATCGCAGAAGCTTATTCCGTGGACCGGGCAATTGAGATCTTCGAAGAGATCCACCCGGAAGTCGTGCTTACGGATATGAAAATGCCAAGAAAAAGCGGGATTGAACTGATAAAATACATTGGGCAGCAGGAAGAGAAACCTGCGGTCTGCATCGCAGTCAGCGGCTATTCGGACTTTCACTATGTTCACGATGCATTTCTGTACGGAGGCTTTGACTATCTGCTCAAACCAATAGAACCGGCCAAGATCGAGGACTTATTTGACCGGATTCAAAAACTCCTGGCATCAATGAAAAAGGAGCAGAGCAGAGTGTACCTGTCTTCTGAAAAGCCCTCAGGCCGGGAGCTGGTGTCCATGATCGAGCACTATGTTAAGCACCATTTATCGGAGGACAACAGCATCATCAGAATCTGTAGCAGATTCATGATAAGCCAGCCGTATCTGAGTAAAATTTTTAAGAAATATGAGGGCTGTACTTATAACGAATACATTATAAATCTGAAGATCACGGAGGCGAAAAAGCTGCTGGAATGCCATGACTGCCTCATTGGAGAGGCGGCAGAAGCGCTGGGGTTTACAGATCAGTTTTACTTCAGCAAAGTATTCAAAAACGCGGTGGGATGCACGCCTCGTGAGTACAGAAAACAATTCCTGGTTTAGTATATGAATGCGGCGAGGGGAAGTCCCTTTACAGTGCATCTTCACATCATGTATCTTTCCTGGTCCTGAGGCTTTAGAGAGAAAGGTTTGGTTTTGGATTTTACAAAAGAATGTTTTACATTTCCATGTTTTTATTACAGGCTGCCTTTTATAATAAAACTATCATAATGACAGTGGAGGAATGAAAGATGACGAATAGAGAACGGGAACAGGCTACACTTAATTTTCAGAAACCCGAAGGAAGAGGCACAGTCGCGGAGACATTCTATCCATGGGTATTGACCACGAACCGGTTTAAAGAAGAGGGAATGCCCGCCGAGATTGCAGACGGAGCCAAGGATATTACAAACAATATTGTCGGAAATAAAGCAAATCAGACCGAAAAGTATCTTGCAGCAGAGTGGGGCCAGGGAGTTATGGAATATGAGCAGTATCTGGGCTTTGACCCAGTCAGAAGAATCCATTTTGTACTTCCTTTCCGCCGCTTTGAAGAGAAGATCATAGAAGAGACACCGGAACATATCATCAAGCAGGATATCTACGGCCGGCAGGTGCTCAAAAATACCGGTTCAGACCTGGAGCTAGACTATAAGCCGGTCATAGAAACCATGGAAGACTGGGAAAATCTGAAATCGCACGCAGAGAAAGAACTGGAAGCATATTTCTCAGATAAGCAGATCGAAGCCGCTTACGGCCATCTGGCAGAGGGGCACGACAGAGGGGACTATTCTATCCGCCTTAACATAGAGGGCTTTTTCTGGGTACCCCGGGAACTGCTTGGAATAGAAGCCCATATGTATGCATTCTATGATGAACCGGAACTGCTGCACGCCATCAATGATTACATACTGGAGATTTACCGTACAAAGTTATTAAAAGTAATAGACCTCGTACAGCCGGATGTCATCTATTTTATGGAGGACTTAAGCGGAAAGAACGGCCCAATGGTATCCCCGGACTGTTTCGAGGAATTCGTGGCAGACTATTACAGAGCGCTGATTCCGCTGTTCAAGGAGCATGGCGTTGGAAATGTTTTCGTAGACACCGACGGAGACTTTGCCCGTCTGATCCCCAACTTTATGGATGCCGGAGTTGACGGATTCCTGCCAATGGATGTTAATGCGGGAATGGACATCGTAGAGGTAAGAAAACAATTTCCAAAGCTGAAATTTATCGGAAGCTTCAACAAACTGGAGATCGCAAAGGGCCCCGCGGCCATTGACAAAGAATTCGACCGTATCCTGCCTGTCATCAGGGGCGGCGGCTATATCCCGGGATCCGACCACCAGGTGGCGCCATCCACCTCACTGGAGAACTATAAATACTACATAAAAAAACTCAGAAAAATAATGGAACAGGCGGGGGCGGATTTATAAGGGGACGCTTGTCTGTGCTGATGACTGCGGGGCCGGAGGGGATGCCCACGGGGGCTTTCTGATACCGGTCGTTTATCCTTACGGAAACACGGCACACTATGAGGCATCAGAAAGCCCCCGTGGACATCCCCTCCAGTGCCGCAGTCATCGGCACAGACCGCTGGTGCATCCGACGGGAGACAGGCGGATGGAATTGGATATGCGGAAAAATTTTCTTCAGTAGGTATGGTGCTATAACCTTTGGAATAGGTCGTACTGGGAAGAAGGCAAGACATATGTAGTTCGGATGATCCACTACCACCGTCCGGATTCACCAAACGGTTTTTGTCCTTCCGGCCGAATGCGTCCCCCCATTCCAGGCAGGCGCCCCCCCCCCAGTCAAATCACATCAAAAACCGCAAAAAATCCTCCTCTGCGAGAGGTTTTGAGTAGTAGAAACCCTGTATCTGATCTATGCCAAAGTCTATGACGAGCTGCTTCTGTTCTTCGGTTTCTACTCCTTCTGCGACTACTTTCATTCCAAGCTCTTGGAACGTGCGCACCATGTTTTTGACGGCCAGGGCGGAGGTGCTGTTTTCCATGGATGCGCAGATAAGACTGCGGTCCAGCTTTACGGTACCGAAGGGGAGGCTGATGACGGTGGCGATGTTGGAATAGCCGGTGCCAAAATCATCCAGGCCCATCATGATGCCGTGTTTTTCCACTTCCAGCGCGAATTCTCTTACGATCTCCGGATTCTCTGCCAGGGTGCTTTCTGTAAACTCGATCTTGAGTGTATGTGCCGGAGTGTGGCAGCCGTGAATGATATCCAAGACCTTTTCCGCCAGGTTTGGCTGGGAAAACTGAATTGCTGAAAAATTCACATGTATACATTCGATGGGTATCTTCATATCCAGAAGCCGATTGATGAAGCAGCACACTTTCTTTATTATGACGTATGTAATATCAATGAGAAGCCCTGTCTCTTCGGCGATTGGTATAAACTCGGACGGATAAACAGGTCCGATGGGAGTGTCATTCATCCGCATCAGAGATTCGGCATAGAGAAATTTACCTGTTTTGACTTCATATATGGGCTGATAGAACATCTCAAAACTCTCGTCGGCCAGTTTGTCTTTTAGAATCTGTATGATACGGCGTCTACGCTTCAGCTTGGACAGCATCTCTCTGTCACAATAGCAGATTTGTCCATATCTGCCGGTTTTAGCCTGCACAACGGCGTACTCAATGGAGGTTATGACCTCCTCCAGCGTCTGTGCGGCCTCTGTATGGCGGATCACCCCTATGACTGCCGACAGATTGAATTGATAGTCATTGACCTCCCATGGGTGGGTCATGTGGTCTTGTATTTTCACGATGCAGCTTCGTATCCTGCTGTCCTCTTCTTTAGGAAACAAAAGCGCAAATTCATCCCCGCTGAAACGGTAGACATTCTGGGACGGACCAACGGAATTCAGAAATTGAGAAAGTGATTTCAGTAAAGCATCTCCGTTATGCTGCCCCCAAGCGTTGTTAATCAGCCGGAAATCGCGCAGCGACACGACTACAAGTGTAAAGGGCCTGTCAGGATAGCGGGTGAGCAGCAGGGTAAGCATATTCAAAAGTTCCTGCCGGTTTGGAAGATTAGTCAGGTAATCCAGAGAGATCTGTTTATTCTGCAGGTGAAGGTAAATGATAAGAAGAGCACATGTGGCGGCGGTACCTGAAAGAATAATTTGAGGATATGCCTGTTGAAATATAATTACCAGAAACGCAAGCACAGGAAATGAAGCTAAAATCCGTGAAATCTCCTTGTCTATCTTTTTGTAATTTACTAGAGTAATAACAAGACATGCGAGGCAGTAAAGATAGAAAATCAGATAAGTTGTGATAATCAGGTTTCCACGTGTATAACCTTCCACTGCGGTCAGATCGAAAATATTCCTGGTAAACGGATTCAGCAGAATCAATACAGCATACCCAAGCCCGGGAATGGAACAAAATAGAAAAGACTTCTTTAACCCCGGGCTTTCGACATAAATAATGGCCATAGTATAAAGAAAATAAGCCAGGCCCATAAGAGGGGTAAGAAGAAAATAAAGAGTCGTGATGATCCAGATGCTCCACAGAGGAACAATCTGATCATCGCATACTCCTCACAGGAAAATCCTCATCTGTCATCATCGTAACATAATACCGTTTCCCCACCGGAACCAGAATAACTACAGACGTTTTCACCACACACAGAACCCACGTATTTATTATTATAAGTACAAACCCTCAATAATACAACAATCTTGTAAAAAATAACCAAGCAATAAATAAAAATTCCAATTCTATGCCTGTTTAAACGTCCCTTCCCTATCTCCTGACTAGTCAACTGATCACCTATACCAACTCCATCCCCATTCCCCCGTAAGAGTCCCTCCACCAGTAACACATTCCCATCCGCCTGGATGCACCAGCTGAGTGGAAGTGGAATAGGCCTCTTTCCGATGGGGGCGCGAAGTAATGGAACAGCCGTAAGCCTGACAAATGCACATATGCCGTTT